>DATBMM010000241.1:0-9783 GCA_036554825.1 Candidatus Limnocylindrales bacterium | reverse complement strand
AGCACGGGGCGTGACGGCTCGATGGGCGTCGCGACCAGCCGTTCGCCGGCGATGACCTGCACTCCGGCCGCGGGGTCGAGGCCGAACCGGAGCCGCGCCTCGGTGACGAGGGCGTCCAGCACCGGGCCGGTCTAGCCGCCGATCCCGGCGGCGATGGCCTCGTCGCGGGTGACGGTCACCGCGTCCTTCTTGGGCTGGTACCAGTCCGCGAACAGCCGGGTCCGGATCTCGTCGAGCTGGCGTCCCTCGGGCGCGCGCACCTCCTCGTCCGTGACGAGGAAGAGGTACTGGCCGTCGTCCTCGATCGTCACCACAGCGGACGTCTTGCCGACGGGCGCCGCGAAGATGGCGTCGATCATCTCCTTGCGGAGCTGCCCGCGTGCGATCCAGCCGAGCTCGCCTCCGGCCGCGGCCTGGGGGCCTTCCGACACGTCCCGCGCGATCGCGGCGAAGTCGGCGCCATCCGTATCGACCTGGGACTTGATCTTCTCGAGGTCCGGCGCGTGACTGACCACCTGGACCACGTGATAGCCGAACTCGGTCTTGATGGGTGCCAGCAGCTGGCCGTCGGTCGGCTTGGCGTCCACGATCGGCTTCGAGAACGACTCGACGTAGCTGCTGTCGGCGCTGACGTACGCGTCGAGCACGCCGCCCGTGCCATCCGCGCCGCGGGCGCTCTCCTCGTCACTCACCTCGCGCGCGATGGCGTCGAACTGCTCCACATCACCTTTCAGACGGGTGTAGGCGGCGTCGGCGTCCAGCTTGGCCTGGCCCCACGACGGATCGTCCTCGGGGATGTCGCCGTTGCTCGCGGCCTCGGGATCGTCCTTCGGGGAGAACAGGATGTGGCGGACCTTGACCGCCTCGTCGGGCAGCTCGACCGTCTCCTGGCTGAGGTAGATCTCGGCGGTGTGGCGCTGCGGGGCGGGAGCGCTGGCGTCCGCCACCAGCTTGTCCTCGAGCTTCGTCCGGATGACGTCGCCACGTACGACGGCCCGGTACTTCGCGGTGTCGATGCCGTCATTGACGAGCTGCTGCTGGTAATCCTCGTCCACCGTCGCCGGCCCGATCTCGGTCACTCGCCCGATCCGGAAGATGCCGTCCTCGCCCTCGATCACGTCGGTCGGCTCGTCGACGGCCGCCGCGAACAGCGCGGTGAGGAACGGCTCATCGGTCAGGGAGTCGTCGGCCGTCAGCCAGCCGAGGTCCCCCGCCTGCGGGGCGGTCGCGGGATCGGTCGACACCGTCCGGGCGACGTCCTCCCAGGCCTTCCCGCCCTTGATGTCCGCGAGGGCCTTGTCGATCGTCGCACGCGCTGCCGACACCTCCTCCGGCGTCGGTCCCCCTGAGCCGGCCGTGACAGGCGGCTTGACCTCGATCTGCCAGACATGACGCGACTCGGGGGTGGTCGCCTCCTCGACCAGCCGCTTGTCGATGTCCTCCTCGGTGACCGTCACGCCCTCATCGATCGCCAGGCGAGCCTGGATCCGGTTGTCGATGATCCGCTCCAGCGAGTCGGCGACCAGGCTCTCCCGCTGCTGCGCGAGCTGCTGGGCATGGAGCTCGGCCTGGCTTGCGGTCAGCTGGCCCGCGGCGACCTGCGTCTGGACGCGGCGCTCGGCGATGTCGAGGCGCCAGTCCTCGATCGAGGCGCGCTCGCGCAGCTCGTCCTTGGTGATGTTCTGTCCGTCGACGCTCCCGACCGGGGCGAGGTGGTCGTTGTAGTAGCTGAGGACGACGGCGATCCCCAGGATGACGACCGCGGCGACGACCGCGAGTCCGAACCCCAGGTTGAGGTAGAAATTGCGGCGATCGCGGCTATCCCATGACGGTCTCGGGATACGGCGCACGACCGGCCTGGCACGGAAAGTCATTCGGTGTTGTGATCCCCGATGGCGTAGTGGCATGGCCCGATGCGGGCCGAACGTCTGTGGGCGGCCGGTATCGTATCGTACTGTCCGGGTCCGCCCGTTCCCGGGCGCTCAGCCCAGGAGGTCGTCCATCAACGGATCCATGCATCTCCGTGGTCGGCGCGTGCTGGTCACCGGCGGCTCCGGGACGATCGGCGCGCGACTGGTGGACCATCTGCTCGAGTCGGCGCCGGCCGTCGTCCGCGTGTTCGGGCGCGACGAGACGAAGCAGTTCTACCAGCGCCATCGCCATCGTGGGCGCGACGTCCGCTTCCTGATCGGCGATATCCGGGATCGCGATCGGTTGCTCCGCGCCTGCGAGGACATCGACGTCGTCTTCCACTGTGCCGCGCTCAAACACGTCGAATCGGGTGAGTACAACCCGTTCGAGGCCACGCTCACCAACGTGACCGGCACGCAGAACGTCATCGATGCGTGTCTGGCGACCGGCGTCGAGACGATGATCCTGACCTCGTCGGACAAGGCGGCCAACCCGACGTCGGTGATGGGCGCGAGCAAGCTGCTGGCCGAAAAGCTGGTCAGCGCCGCGACCAACTACCGAGGCGCTCGCCCGACGGTCTTCGCGAGCGTCCGGTTCGGCAATGTGCTTGGCTCGCGCGGCTCCGCGATCGAGCTGTTCGCCCGCCAGATCGCCGCCGGCGGCCCGGTCACCGTGACCGATCCCGAGATGACGCGCTTCATCATGAGCGTCGACCGCTCGGTGGAGCTCGCGATCAAGGCGGCCGACATCGCCCGGGGCGGCGAGGTGTTCGTGTTCAAGATGCCGGTCGCCCGGCTCGACGACCTGATCACCGCCACCATCGAGGTCGTCGCCCCGACGTACGGGCTCGAACCGGCCGCCATCCGGCGTGAGCCGATCGAGCCGCGTGCCGGCGAGAAGCCGTACGAGGAGCTCATGACCGAGGACGAGGCGACCCGCGCGGTCGACCTCGGCGACATGTTCGCCGTGCTGCCCTCGATCGAAGTGGCGCCCGAGATCCGCTCCGCCTATGCCGACCTCCCGTCGGCCCCGAGCGGCGCGTACCGCTCGGACCGGGTGGCAGCCCTGGACCTCGCCGGCGTCCGCCGCCTCGTCGCCGAGTCCTTCGAATCGGAGCGGCGCGCCGAGATCCCGGCATGAGGGTGCTCGTGACCGGCGCTGCCGGGTTCATCGGCCGCTGGGTGGTCGGTGAGCTCCTCGCGGCGGGTCACGAGGTGCTCCCGATCGACAACCTGGTCGTCGGCGACGAGCAGGCCCTCGACGAGTTCGCGGGACGACCCGGCATGCGGCCATTCGTGCGAGGCGACATCCGCGACGCCGACGCCTGCCAGCGCTGGCTGGGGGAGGTCGATGCCGTCGCCCATCTCGCTGCGTCGATCTCGGTCCAGGAATCGATCGACGATCCAACGACCACGTTCGAGAACGACGTGGTCGGCACGTTCAACGTGCTCGAGGCGGCGCGCGCGACTGGCGCACGCGTGCTGTTCATGAGCACGTGCATGGTCTACGACCGGGCCGACCGCGACGGCATCGACGAGGACCACCCGACCAAGCCGGCCTCGCCGTATGCCGCCTCGAAGCTGGCGGGCGAGGCGCTGACCCTGTCGTACCACCACGCGTACGGGCTGCCGACGACCGTCGTGCGCCCGTTCAACACCTACGGGCCGTTCCAGCGCTCGGTCGGCGAGGGCGGGGTGGTGGCGATCTTCACCCGTCGCTCGATCCTCGGCGAGGAGCTCCGCATCTTCGGCGACGGGACGCAGACGCGCGACCTCCTGTACGTCGAGGACTGCGCGCGCTTCGTGGTCGCGGCGCTGACCTCCGACGCGGTGATCGGACGGATCGTGAACGCGGGCACGGGGACGGACGTCAGCGTCAACGACCTCGCGGCGCTCGTCGAGCCGGACCAGAGCCGCATCGTCCACGTGCCGCACATCCACCCACAGAGCGAGATCCCCGTCCTGCGCTGTGACCCCACCCTCGCCGCCGAGCTGCTCGGCTGGCGACCGACGGTCGGATTGTCAGACGGCCTCGCGCGGGTCCGAGCCTGGATGGAGGAGCGACTCGGCGCCGGGGTCCCGGTGCATTGAGGCGCGTCACGGGACGGCCACGCTGATGGGGACCGGAGCCGCGACCCGCCTCGCGATCGACGGCGGGACCCCGGTCCGGGCGGCATTCCTGCCGTACGCCCACCAGGTCATCTCGGACGAGGACGTCGCGGCCGTCGGCGAGGCGCTCCGGTCCGACTGGCTGACGACCGGGCCGCGGGTGCCGGCCTTCGAAGGACTTCTCGCCGAAGCCACCGGCGCGCGCCACGCCGTCGCCTTCAGCTCCGGCACGGCGGCCTTGCACGGTGCGGCGGTCGCGGCGGGACTCGGCCCGGGCGACGAGGCGATCACCACCCCGATGAGCTTCGTGGCCACGGCCAACGCCGTGCTCTACGCGGGCGCCGTCCCGCGGTTCGCCGACGTGACCCCGGACGACCTGCTGATCTCGCCGGATACCGTCGCCACGGCGGTCGGCCCGGCGACCCGGGCGATCGTCGCGGTGGACTACGCCGGTCATCCCGCCGACTATGACGCGCTGCGCCGGATCGCCGACGGCGCTCCCGGCGGCCGTGCGATGCTCATCGCCGACGCCGCCCATTCGCTGGGCGCGAGGCGGGGGGGTCGGGCAGTCGGGACCCTCGCCGACCTCACCGTCCTGAGCCTCCACCCGGCCAAGATCCTCACGACAGGCGAGGGCGGCGCCGTCCTGACCGACCGGGCCGACCTGGCCGAGACGCTGCGCCGGTTCCGGAACCACGGCATCTCGACGGAGCTGGCCGAGCGCCGCGACTGGACCTACGCGATGGTCGAGCTCGGTTACAACTACCGGCTAACGGACATCGCGGCGGCCCTGGGCGCGTCGCAGATCGCCCGGCTCGACGACTTCCTGGCGAGGAGACGTGCCCTCGCGGCCCGCTACCTGCGGCGCCTGGCCGACCACCCGGCGGTCGAGCTCCCGGCGGTCGCCGACGACGCTGACCCGGCATGGCATTTCCTCTTCGCCCGACTGCGGCTCGAGCGACTCAGCGTCGATCGCGGCAGCGTGTTCCGTGCGCTGCGTGCCGAGAACATCGGCGTCAACGTCCACTACATCCCGATTCACACGCACCCGTATTACCGGGAGCGGTTCCCTGGGCAGACCCTGCCGGTGGCCGAGGCGCAGTACGAGCGACTCCTGACGCTGCCCCTGCACGCCGGCATGGCCGATGCCGACCTCGACGACGTCGTCACCGCCCTCGACAAGGTCGCCGAGGCCTACCTGATCCGATAGACGAGGAGTGCCGATGGACGTGATCCGCAGGCTCGCGCGCCGCGTACGGCGGGTGCTGTCGGGGCCACCCGCGAAGCCGAAGGCGGCGGCCGCCAAGCCGCCCACGCAGCCCGCGTCGGCGGCGCCTGCCGTCCGGACGCCCAAGGGCGTGCTGCCCAAGGACGACCTGCACGCCTTCTGGCGCGACCCCGACGCGCCGAACCGGCCCGAGGAATACGTCGCGCACGCCGGCCGGAGCCGGTTCCTGGTCGAGTTCGTGAAGCCGTATCTGGGACCCGAGCCGACCATCCTCGAGATCGGCTGTAACGTCGGGCGGAACCTCGCGCACCTGTACGACGCTGGCTACAGGCGGCTGACCGGGATCGAGATCAACGCCGACGCCCTGCGCCTGCTCGGTACCACCTACCCCTCGATGGCGGAGGCGGCGACGCTCGTCAACGCGCCGGTCGAGGAGGCGATCCGCGACATCCCCGACGACTCGGTCGATCTCGTCTTCACGATGGCCGTCCTCGAGCACATCCACCCCGACAGCGAGTGGGTCTTCGACGACATCGTGCGCGTCTGCCGCGGCACCGTGGTGACGGTCGAGGACGAACATGGCGTCTCGCGCCACCACACGCCGCGCGATTACCGAGAGGTCTTCGAGTCGCGCGGCCTGCGCCAGGTCGCCCACCAGAGCATCGACGCCGAGGGCGGTTTCGGTACGGCGTTCGAGGCACGCGCCTTCACCAGGGCATGACCGACGACGGATCGCGCGGGTGGACCGACGCGGCGATCGTCGCCGTGGTCCAGGCCCGCATGGGTTCGACGCGACTGCCGGGGAAGGTCCTCGCCGACATCGAGGGGCTGCCGCTGCTGGCCTGGACGGTCGTCGGCGTGCAGGCCATCAGTGGCGTGTCGCAGGTCGTGGTGGCGACCACCGACGAGCCGGCCGACGATGCCGTCGCGACACTGGCGACGGAGATCGGCGTGTCGGTCCACCGCGGCTCGACGCACGACGTGCTGGGCCGATGCCGCGACGCGGTCGCGCCGTTCCTGCCCGACGTGGTGGTCCGGCAGACCGCGGACAACCCCTTCCCCGACCCGGGCGTCGCCGAGGGGCAGGTCCGCGCGCTGCTCGAGGGCGACCTCGACTACGTCGGCATCGACGGCTGGCCACTCGGCATCGCTGCAGAGGCGTGTCGCTTCGGCGCCCTCGACGCGGCCGACCGTGAAGCGACCGACCCCGCCGACCGCGAGCACGTGATGCCGTTCATCTACCGGCAGCCCGAGCGCTTCCGGATCGGGCGGGCGCCGCGCGCCGGCCAAGGCCGTCACGCCGCCGCCTCCGCGCGCTATACGGTGGACACGGACGCGGACCTCGCCTTCGCGCGGTCGCTCGCGGCACGCCTCGGTGACGGTCCGCCCGTCAACCTGGGTGAGCTGGAGGCCATCATCGAGGACGAGCCGGAGCTGCTGGCGATCAACGCGGGCGTCGCCCAGAAGTCGTGGCAGGACGCGCAGCGCGCGGAGGAGGCCCGATGGACGTCGTGAGGATCGGCGACCGGCCGGTCGGTGCCGGGGCGCCGGTCTACATCATCGCCGAGGCCGGGTCGAACCACGACCGCGACCTCGACCAGGCTCGGCGGCTCATCGACGTGGCCGCCGACGCCGGAGCGGACGCCGTCAAGTTCCAGACCTTCCGAGCCGACGCGATCGTGGCCGAGACGCCGACCCGGGCGAAGTACCTCGACGAGATCCTTCCGCCCGGCCAGACGATGTCCGACCTGTTCCGCCAGCTCGAGTTGCCCCGGGAGTGGCACGCGACGCTGGCCCAGCACGCCGCCGATCGAGGGATCGACTTCCTGTCGACCCCGTTCGACCACGAGGCCGTCGACCTCCTCGACGGGCTCGGCGTCAAGGCGTTCAAGGTCGCCACGTACGAGTTGTGGCACCTGCCGCTGATCCGCGACATCGCCTCGCGCGGCCGTCCGATCATCTGCTCGACCGGCATGGCCGACATGGCCGCGGTCCAGGCGGCGGTCGACGTTGTGCGTCAGACCGGGAACGAGGGGCTGATCCTGCTCCACTGCGTCGTGAACTACCCGCCGCCGTTCGCCGACCTCAACCTGCGAGCGATCGAGACCATGCGCCGGGCATTCGGTGTCCCGGTCGGGTGGAGCGACCACACGCCCGGCTGGCTTGCGCCGGTCATCGCCACAAGCCTGGGCGCCGCGGTGATCGAGAAGCACTTCACGACCGATCGGAGCCGCCCGGGTCCGGATCATCAGTTCGCGCTCGAGCCCGACGAGCTGGCCGAGATGGTCCGCGCGATCCGCGATACCGAGGCGGCCCTCGGCGACGGCGTCAAGCGGCGGGCCCCGGCGGAGGACGACCTCTACGTCACGGCCCGCCGATCGTTGTTCGCCGCTCGCGCGATCGAGGCCGGCGCGGTGGTCGGGCCGGACGACGTCGCCGTGCTCCGACCCGGGACCGGGCTGGAGGTGGCAGACCTCGACAAGGTGGTCGGTCGGACGGCACGGCGTCGCATCGAGCGGCACGAGCCGCTCGCCTGGGACATGTTCTGAGCGTGCGCCGGGTCGTCCGGCTCTACGCCAGCGCCGGGCCGGGTGAGGGCCGCGGGCACCTGGCACGGGCCCTGTCCCTCGCCGAGGCCGGGTGGCCAGCCGGCGTGGAGGTCGAGCTGGCCGTGGTGCGCGGCGAACCGACGCTCGACGAGGGCCGTCGAGCCGAGGCAGCCGGTGCGCGACTGATCGATGCCGATGCGCCGCTCCCGGCCGGTTCGGTCGTGGTGCTCGACGTGCCGCGACCGGATATGCGGATCGCCGGAGTCGCCACGGACCGCCTTGTCGTGTTCGACGACAGCCACCGGTTCCGCGGCGAGGCCGCGATCGTCGTCCAGCCGTCGCTGCCCGAGTGGTCGGGCTCGGCACGTGCCGGACGGGTCCTGGCGGGCTATCGTTGGGCACCCATCGGCGCGGCATGGCGGGCGTGGATCGACCGAGCTCATGAGGCTCGCGTCGACGGCCGTCCTCAGGTCGTCGTCTGCTTCGGGGGCAGCGACCCGCACGACGTCACCGGTCGACTGGCCGCCGCCCTCCTCGACGACGAGGGCTGGTCGACGACCGTCGTCGTCGGCGCGGACTATCGAGGCCGGGCGTCAGGTGTCACCGGCCCCGTGCGCGACCCAGGCGATCTTCCTGCACGCGTGGCCACCGCGGATCTCGCCGTGATCGGCGCGGGGACCATGAAGTTCGAGGTGGCCGCCGTCGGCCGTCCGGCGTTGCTCCTCGCGGTGGCGGACGACCAGGTCCCGGTGGGGCCGCCGTTCGCCGCGACCGGAGCCGCGCGGTGGCTGGGCGACGGACGGACGATCGACCCCGGCACGGTCCGGGCGGCCGTCGCCGATCTCCTCGCCGATGAGCCATCCCGGGTCGCGATGGCGGCGGCCGCGCGCGACCAGGTCGACGGCGCCGGCGCCGATCGGCTCGCCGCGGAGATCGCGGCGCTCTCCGGGAAGTCTGATCAGGCGTCCGCCTCGTAGACGAGGCACGGGAAGCCGCGCACCTCGGTGGTGCCGATCCGCCGGAACCCAGCCCCCGCGAACAGCGCGATCGATGCGGCGTTGTCGGGCCGGATCCGCGCGATGAAGGCCGCCGGACCGAGAGTTGCGTCCCGGCGCGCCTCGTCGAGTGCGAGCGCCAGCAACGTCGCGCCGATGCCTCGACCGCGTGCCTCGGGCGCGACCGCGATGCCGACCTCGACGCGACCGTCGGCGTGACGGTCGAGCCGGACCTGCCCCACGGGCGTGTCGCCGGCGATGCCGATCAGCAACCGCCCCGAGCGTGACCGGAGCCGGTCAGCGAGCCAGCGTCGATGATCGGCCGCGGGGATCGGTTCGGGCTGGAAGCCGGCCGCCCGCGTGACGGGATCGTTCGCCCAGGCGAGGAGGATCTGCTCGTCGGCCGCGGTGGCCGCGCGCAAGGTCACCTCGGGCGCCTGACTCATCCGGGCTTGCGTGCGACCACGCTGACGAAGGTCGCGAGCAGGTCGTCGATCGTCACGCCCGGGTAGTTCCGGCGGACCTCCGCGAGCATCGCCGGGGTCACCTCCTGCGTGTACTTGCGCTCGAACCATGGCATGACGGCCAGCAGCTCGAGACCCGCGCCCTCCACGACGTGGCGGAGGTCGGCGAGGGTCATCCGGTTGAGACTCTCGCCGTAGAACCGCATCGCCTGGTCGATCTCGGTCGGTCGGAGCTCCTCGAGGTATCGCCGGAAGTCCGCGGCGTCCAGCCGGGCGTGGCCCCACGGGATCGCCAACGTGCACATCGAATGGCCGCCATTGACGCTGAAGAACGGGTTGTAGTCGTGGTAGGTGATGCCGCCCGGGCGCAGGAGCGTGGCGATCGCCGCGAAGGCCGCGGCCGGGTCCCCGACGTGCTCGAGCACCTCGTACGACACGATCGCGTCGAAGCTCCCGGGCTCCTGGGTCGAGGCGGTGATGTCGTCCTCGACGAAGTCGACCGCCCCCGGTTCGGCGTCGGCCGCGACG
>DATBMM010000154.1:0-9339 GCA_036554825.1 Candidatus Limnocylindrales bacterium | reverse complement strand
GGCGAAGCTCGAGGATCTCGTCGGGGATCTGATCGACAAGACCAAGGCGCCGGTCCAGGCTGCGCTCAAGGACGCGGGGCTCAAGCCGAACGACATCGACGAGGTCATCCTCGTCGGCGGCCAGACGCGCATGCCCGCCGTCGTCGACAGCTCGATCTTGGCCTTCTCGGCGGCCTCCTTGAGCCGCTGGAGGGCCTGCTGGTCCTTGGACAGGTCGATGCCCTGATCCTTCTTGAACTCGGCCAGCAGCCAATCGATCACGCGCTGGTCGAAGTCGTCGCCGCCGAGGTGCGTGTCGCCATTGGTCGCCTTGACCTCGAAGACGCCTTCACCCAGCTCGAGGATCGAGATGTCGAACGTGCCGCCACCCAGGTCGTAGACGGCGATCTTCTCGTCGCCCTTCTTGTCGAGCCCGTAGGCGAGCGCCGACGCAGTCGGCTCGTTGATGATCCGCTTGACGTCGAGACCGGCGATCCGCCCGGCGTCCTTGGTCGCCTGGCGCTGCGTGTCGTCGAAGTAGGCAGGGACCGTGATGACCGCCTCGGTCACCTTCTCGCCGAGGTAGGCCTCCGCGTCGGTCTTGAGCTTCTGCAGGATCATCGCGCTGATCTCGGGCGGCGTGTACGCCTTGCCGTCGGCCAGCTTCACCGCGATCCCGTCGGACTTCGGATCCTTCTCGACCGTGTACGGCACGAGCTCGCGGGAGCGCTTCGTCTCGGGATCGTCGAACCGGCGCCCCATGAAGCGCTTGATCGAGAACACGGTGTTGCCCGGGTTCGTGACGGCCTGGCGCTTGGCGAGCTGGCCGACGAGCCGCTCCCCGGTCTTGGTGAAGGCGACGACGCTCGGGATGGTGCGCCCACCTTCGGCCGAAGCGATGACGGTGGGCTCGCCGCCCTCCATCACGGCTACGACGGAGTTGGTCGTACCGAGGTCGATGCCGATGATCTTGGCCATGGTCTGTGCTGCTCCTCGTCGGGTGTCGGTCGGTCGTTGGGTCGATGCGGTGGGTGTGATCTAGTTCGGGAGGTCGTTGGCGAGCTCGGGCTCCGGCGCTCCGGCGACGGCCACGAGGGCCGGCCGCAGGACCCGGTCGCGCAGTCGATAGCCCCGGCGGACCTGTTCGACGATCTCGCCTTCGGCCCGACCTGTGCCGGGCACGTTGGCGATCGCATCGTGTTCGCGCGGGTCGAACGGCGTGCCCGGGTCGGCGTCGATCGGGCTCACGCCCTCGCTCTCGAGGAGCGTGCGAAGCTTCCGGTCGATGGCGGCGACACCCTCGAACCACGAGTCGGTCGCGATGCTGTCTGGGCGCGCGTCGATCGCGCGATCGAAGTCGTCGGCCAGCGCGAGCACCTTGCGGATGAGGTCCTCGGCGGCGAGACCGAGGTCGCGCTCACGCTCCTCGGCGGTCCGGCGTTTGAAATTCAGGAACTCGGCGCGCTCGCGCTGGAGGGCGGCGAGGTACTCGTCGGCCTGGGCCTTGGCCTCGGCGAGCTCCCCCTGGAGGGCCTCGATGTCCTCGAGCAACTTGGTCGGCCGGATGTCGATGTCCTGGGCGCGCTCCTCGGCGCGCGTCCGGTGGCGCGGTTCAGGCATAGAGATGATCCACTAGCTCGTTCATCAGACCGGACACGAACGAGACCGTGCCGATCGCGTTGGGATAGCTCATGCGGGTCGGGCCGAGCACGCCGACGACCCCGAGCGCCCGGCCGGGTCGGCCGTATGGCGCGAGGATGAGGGTCACGTCGTGCATCTCCTCGACCGGGTTCTCGGCGCCGATGACGATGCGGATCCGGTCTGACCCGGCCACGCTGCCGACCAGCTCGCCGAGGTAGGCGCGGTTCTCGAGCGCCGTGAAGACCTGCCGCAGCTTGTCGCTCTGGGCGAACTCCGGTGCCTCCATGACATTGAGCAGACCGTCCGAGAAGACCTCCTCGACCGCGGCGGCGTCGTAGTCGCGCAGGATCCGGACGATGCGCTCCCCCACACGCCCTGCCAGCCGCTGGACGGTGTCGGTCTCATCCAGAGCGGCGAGCGTGCCCTCGGCGAGGGTGGCGGTCTGATCCAGCAGACGGTCGTTCAGGAGTGCGGCGACCTGGTTCAGGGTCGCCTGGTCGACGGTGTCGGCCTCGTCGAGCGTGACCGCAGCCTGCTTGATCGACCCCTCGCGGAGGACCAGGATCAGGCTCGCCATCCGCTCGTTCACGGCGACGAGATCGACGCGCCGGATGTGGGCGGCACGAGGCTTGGCTGGGGTGGCGATCCCCGCGGCCCGGGTGAGCCCGGCGAGGGTCGTCGCAGCCAGGCGGAACCAGTGCTCGCTGGCGAACTCGACCTGCCCGAACTGGTGCCGGATCATCAGCTGCTCGACGGCCGGCAGCGGCACGGCGTCGACGATCGACTCCACGTAAAAGCGGTAGCCGAAGTCGGTCGGGACGCGACCGGCGCTTGTGTGGGGATGGGTCAGCAGCCCGGCCGACTCGAGGTCAGCCAGGATGTGGCGGACCGTCGCGCTCGACACGCCGAGGCCGTACCGCTCGACGAGCGCTTGGCTGCCGACCGGCTGTGCCGTCGTGACGTATTCCTCGATGACGGCCCGAAGGATCGCCTGGGAGCGGAGGTCCAACGGGCCGAGCGGGCGGCGGACGCGTCGCGCCAAAGCTCGTACTCCCGTGGTGTTAGCACTCGATGGGTGAGAGTGCTAACGAAGGTGCTGGCATCGTAGCAGCGGGCACAGTCGAGTGTCAACGCGGCGGAGGTCCCGTAGGCTGACGCGATGCGATGGTTCAGGCGCGCCGAGCCCCGAGAGCCCGACCAGGACTTTGTGGACCTTCTCACCGAGCACGGCCTCGCGTCGTACGAGCGTCAGGCAGCCTTCGAGCAGCGGATCGGCGATCTCGACTGGCAGCTCGACCAGGAGCGCGGCGTGCTGTTGCTCGGGGAGCAGATCATCCTGCGCGCGCAGATCCTGGGGAGCGAGGCAGTCAAGGCCCGCACCTGGCTCTGGGCATGGGCGAACGACAGCGTGGACCATTCTCTTGCCGTGAAAGCGGCCGAGGTCCGCTCGATCGGAGAGCAGCGAGGGTTGTCCTTCCTGACCGAGCCGCAGATCGACACAGAACGTACTGGTGATGGATACCTGCTCGCGCTGGCGACCACCGGCTTGCTCGGCGCTGACCCGTACTACCCGTGTCCGTACCCCGGCGGCGTCGCGTACGTTCTCGTCGATCTCGCAAATGACGCGCTGGACCTCGGCCCGGTCACGGCGGAACGCATCGTGGATGTCATCTCCCTGGCCATCCAGGATGCGCCGCGGCTGGTCTCGCGCCGCTCCATCGAGAGATACCTGGCAGGGATCGGTGCCGATGCCACCTGGGAGGGCGACGGCGTGCAGTTGGGTGGTTCCGCCCGGCTCACATTCGATGAGCTCGGCCGCCTCACATCGATCGAAGGGGTGTTCGAGCGATCGCCTTGATGGCCCGCTACGTCACGGGCCGAAGACGCGGGTGGGGACGATTGCCGGGGCCGACCAGGCTCGCTGGCACGGCGGTCTCAAGGTTCGCGCCATCGGCGTCGACGAACGCGACGGTCAGTCGATCGTCGGTGGGACCGGTGATGTGGGTGAAGATGATCCGACCGTCGGACGTCCACGACGGTTGGCTCGCGCGGTCCTCGCCGGGCCCGTAGTCGGTGATCTGTGCCAGGCCGCTGCCGTCGGATCGGATCGTGAACAGGTTCGAGGGTTCGTCGGACTGGGGATCGCCGCCGACATCGTTGGTGCAGTACACGATGAGGTCGTCGGTGGGATGCCAGTCCCCTCGCGGACCGGGGACGATGTCCGTGATGGGCTGAGGTTCTGACCACTGTCCGTCGGTCCGCCGCATGATCGCGATCTCCGCCCCGAGGTACTGATCTCCCTCGAACCGATCCCTGGCGATGACCAGCGCCTCGCCGTCCGGCGACCAGCGCGGGAAGCTGTGCAGGGCGCCGTCGGCCGATGCCAGCTCGTGCCCGACCGTGACGGCGCCGGAGGCGACATCGACGAATGCCAACGATGAGCGGGTCGGAAGGGAGGTCTGCGGGTCGCCCTCGTACGCGACAGCCACGATCGTCGAACCGTCGGGTGACCACGAGGGGTTGTCCCAGAACAGACCGGCCATGTCCGGCGGGTCCTCCGCGAGCAACGGCCGGGCATCGCCGAGCGGGTCCGTGATCCATATCGACGATGCCGTGGCGGACGCCTGGACATAGGCGATCTCCGATCCGTCCGGCGACCAATCAGGATGGAGCTGCTCCCCGGGTGAGCCGAGGATCACATGGTTCCCGGTCCCGTCGGGACGGACGAACGTGAGGCCCGGGAGGACCCCCTGGAGCACGATCCACGCCTCGCCCTCGCCGACGACGGCAGGCGCTGACGTGGTGGTGCTCGCGCTCGGGGATGGCGCTTCAGTGGACGAGCTCGGGGGCGAGACCGAGATCGATGCCGAGGGAGCGGGAACGCCCGGTTGGCACGCCGCGACGATGAGCAGGGCGCCCAACACCTTGACGCGACCGAGGATCGAACTCATCACCGCCCCTCTCCGCGTGTGACCCTCGTGGTGCCGGCCACGGTACAGGACCGCGATGGGCCTGATCAGACCAATCTGGAGAACAGCTCGTTCGAGAGCAGCCTGCCGCGCGTCGTCAGGACGACGCGGTCCTTGGGCGTGACGGTGAGCAGCTCCGCCGCGAGCGCCCACCCGAACACGTCGGCGAGCGGCGGCTCGTGGGCCGTGGCGAGCGGCACGCCGGAGTCGAGCCGGAGCCCCAGGATCAGCTCCTCGATCCGTGCCGAGGGGCCATCCAGGGCATCGATCCCGCCCGGCGGCAGCGACGGCGGCGACCCACCCAGGGCCGCGACGTAGAGATCGAGGCGAGCGGCCGTCCATCGGCGGACCACGCCGTCGAACGCGTGCGCGCCCGGTCCGAGCGCCTCGTGCGGCCGGCGCTGCCAGTACGCCAGGTTGTGCCGACTCTCGTGCCCGGGTTTCGCCCAGTTCGAGATCTCGTACCCGCGATACCCGGCCTCCGCAAGGACCACGGCGGCGTGGTGGTACTGCCCGGCCGCGCGGTCCTCGTCCTGCCCTGGTCGGACGGCGTCCCGCCAGCGTCGCGCGCCCTTGGTGGTGGGGAGGTGGTCGCCCTCGGGGCCGGCCAGGCCCTCGGCGACGGGATCGTCGAGCGAGAGCGCATACAGCGACAGGTGGTCGGGATCGATCTCGAGCGTGGCGTCGAGGGTCGCCATCCAGGTGGACATGTCGGTATCGGGGATGTCGTACAGGAGGTCGACGTTGATCGACCCGATGCCGGCCGCGCGAGCGGCCGCCACTGCATCGCGGACGTGGCGCGCTCGATGCCGTCGGCCGAGCTTGCGCAGCTCGGTGTCATCGAACGACTGCGCCCCGAACGAGATCCGGGTGATGCCGGCCCGGCGCAATGCGACCGGGTCGCCGCGCTCATCGGGCCCCGGATTGGCCTCGATCGTGATCTCGGCGTCGCCGGCGAGGCCGTAGCGCTCCCTGACCCGCGCGAGGATGAGTTCGAGCTCCTCGAGCGGCAGCAGCGACGGCGTGCCTCCCCCGAGATACACCGATCGCAACGGCGGCCGCCGGCGCGTGCCGGGTTCGCCGAACCGCGCGTCGAGCGCGTCCGCCCGGAGCTCGAGCTCGACCAGCAGCGCATCGACGTACTGGCGGATCCGGTTGCGCGGCCCGCGCGCCGCGGACCCGGCGATGACGACGAAGTCGCAGTAGGGACAGAGCGAGACGCAGAAGGGAACGTGGATATAGAGGGCGACCGGCGGTCGCGCTGTCGACGTGGAGGCCGGGCTCATCGCTCCCGTTGGGCGGACTCCCGTGAGCCGATGACCCGCCACCCGTCTGGTGGCCGGCGTCGACGGTCGATCTCCTCGATCTCGCGACCCTTTGGCAGGGTCTGACCCGTGTGGCCCGTGGCGAGGAACACGGCGAAGCGCGTCGCGGCATGGCCCAGGAACGCGGCCGCGATGCCACCCGTGACGGCGGTGAGCCAGCCGCCGATGAACCCGACACCCAGCGTCAACACGAGCAGGTAGCGATCCCGACCCGGAGCGCCAAGGCGGGTCGTGAGGGCGTACAGCAGGGTCTGGATGACGTTGGCGAGGTTGGCCTCCAGGCCGAGGCTAGCCATCGTCCCGAAGATCGCGCCACGGAACGTCGCCTCGTCGATGAACGCGGTGGCGGTCGAGTTGAGCAACGCGCCCGGGTATGAGGCGATATCCGGGAAGCGGATGCGCTGGTAGCGCAACGTGGCGAACGCGAGTGCCTGGGCGACGCCGAGACCCGCGAAGATGAGCCCGCCGGTAACGGCCCCGAGCCGGTCACCCGTCCCGAGGAACAGCTGGAGCTGCGGGGCCGGGTGGATGTACGCCATCGCGATCACGAGCGCCGCCCCGAGGCCGTACCACGCGAGCCGCCGCCGGATCCGTGGCCGCTCGCCGTCTCGGGTCGATTCGTAGTACTCGGCGGTCCCGAAGCGCTCGGCGTCCAGCCGCAAGAGGACGAGGAGCAGCATCAGGCCGACGACGATCAGGCCGCGCGAGATGTCGTACAGCGCTTCCACGGACGATCAGGCCTCGTCCATGCGCAGCATCGCGAGGAATGCCTCCTGCGGGATCTCGACCGACCCCACGCGCTTCATCCGCTGCTTGCCCTCTTTCTGCTTCTCGAGCAGCTTCCGCTTGCGCGTGATGTCGCCACCGTAACACTTGGCCAGCACGTTCTTTCGCATGGCCCGGACGGTCTCCCGCGCGATGACGTTGCTCCCGATCGCCGCCTGGATGGGGATCTCGAACATCTGCCGCGGGATGAGCTGCTTGAGCCGCTCGGCCAGCGCCCGACCGGCCGACTGCGCTCGGTCGCGGTGGACGATGAGGCTCAGCGCATCGACGGGCTCGCCGTTGACGAGGATGTCGACCTTGGCCAGGTTCGCCGGTCGATAGCCGAGCTCCTCGTAGTCCATCGACGCGTAGCCCTGGCTGCGGCTCTTGAGCTGGTCGAAGTAATCGACGATCAGCTCGGCGAGCGGCATCTCGAAGTGGAGCACGACGCGGTTGGGGTCGAGGTACTCCATGTTCGAGAACGTCCCGCGTCGGTTCGTCGAGAGCTCCATCAGCGCACCGATGTACTGGCTCGGCGTGACGACGCTCAGCGTCACCCACGGCTCCTCGATCGACTCGATGTCGGACGGGTTCGGCAGCAGGGCCGGGTTGTCGACGACGACCGTCCCGCGGCCGTGCTCCAGGCGCACGTGGTACTCGACCGACGGCGCCGAGGCGATGAGGTCGAGGTCGAACTCGCGCTCGAGGCGCTCCTGGACGATCTCCATGTGGAGCAGGCCGAGGAACCCGCAGCGGAACCCGAAGCCGAGCGCGACGGAGCTCTCGGGCTCGAACGTGAAGCTCGCGTCGTTGAGGTGCAGCTTGTCGAGCGCGTCACGCAGGAGCGGGTAGTCCTCGCCGCTGACCGGGTAGATGCCGGCGAACACGAGGCTCTTGGCCGGCTGATAGCCGGGGAGGGGCGCGGCGGCGGGTCGCGCCTGCGTCGTGACCGTGTCGCCGACCTGCGCCTCGCGCACGTTCTTGAGGCCAGTGGCAACGTAGCCGACCTCGCCGGCGGTGAGCTGCTTGACCGGGACGAGCTGCGGCCGGAAGACGCCCAGCTCGAGCGGTTCGGCGGACGCGCCGCTGCCCATGAGCCGGATCGGGTCGGTGACCTTCAGCGTGCCCTGCTCGAGGCGGACGTAGACGATGACGCCCTTGTAGGCGTCGTAGTGGCTGTCGAAGATCAGGCCCTGGACCGGGGCGGTGGGGTCGCCCTTCGGCGCCGGGATGCGCTCGACGATGGCCTCGAGGATGTCGGGGACGCCGGTGCCATCCTTGGCGCTGGCGAGGATCACCTCCTCGCGCGGGATGGCGAGCACGTTCTCGAGCTCGTCGATGATCGTGTCCGGATCGGCCGACGGCAGGTCGATCTTGTTGAGGACGGGGATGAGCGTCAGGTTCTCGCGCAGCGCGAGGTGGACGTTGGCGAGCGTCTGGGCCTCGATGCCCTGCGTCGCGTCGACCACGAGGATCGCGCCCTCGCAGGCCTGCAGGCTGTGGCTGACCTCGTAGGCGAAGTCGACGTGACCGGGCGTGTCGATGAGGTTGAGCCCGTACGTCTTGCCGTCCTTGGCGGTGTACTCCAGCCGGACGGCGCGGGCCTTGATCGTGATGCCCTTCTCGCGCTCGAGGTCCATCGAATCGAGGACCTGGCTGGTCATCTGCCGAGCGTCGATCGTGTGGGTCAGCTCGAGCAACCGATCCGCCAGGGTCGACTTGCCGTGATCGATGTGGGCGATGATCGAGAAGTTGCGCAGGCGCTCTTGATTCGATGACACGGCCTAGATCAACCGCCCGCCGTGACCTTGTGGTGCTCCGCGATTCGCTTCCTGTCGCCAGCGGCCGTAGGTGTTCTCGACCTCGGCCTCGTCTGCGTCGCTGAAGCTCGCCCAGGTCTCCCACTCGTCGTGCGGGTAGCCGAGCAGGTTCACGAAGGCGTTGTTGATGGCGCGCCTGTTGTCGTCTGTATCAGCGAAGTCGGGCCAGGCATCGAGGACCGCGCGCGTCTCGTCGCGCTCGACACCCATCAGCGTCGCGAACTCCCAGTCAGGAAAGAAGGGTCCGACCACAGTGGCCGACAGGACGGCGCGAACAACCTCGGACTCGCGTTGGCTCAGCACGGGGCGACTCTACCTGCGCTCGGCCAGGACGAGTCGGGCCGACGGTCGCGTCGACAGTACGTCTGGGCAGAGTTGCAGCCGCTCTTGGGGGATGGTCACGAGGCGGCAGTGTAGCGGGAGCCGCTGGGCCCGCCGACTGTAGGCTGCGTTGTCCATGACGCGTCTCAACTCCGCCCCGCGTCGCCTGCCGCTGTCGTGGCGTCGGGCCTTCGTCCAGCGCCACACGCGGCTCCGCGATGTCGATGGCGTGCCGGGCCTCCGGCTCCACCTCGCGGATTCGGTCGAGGAGGTCTGGGCGGCAGCCGAGGAGGCGGTCGGCGCCGACGATGAGCCGGTCCCCTTCTGGGCCTTCGCCTGGGCGGGCGGTCTCGCTCTCGTCCGTTGGCTCCGGGAACATCCCGAGGAGGTGCGAGGCCGGAGGGTGCTCGACGTCGGGACCGGTAGCGGGCTGGTCGCGATCGTGGCAGCGCAGGAAGGCGCGGGTGACGTCGAGGCGGTCGACGTCGACCCGTTCGCCGAAGCGGCCGTCGCCCTGAA
>DATBMM010000132.1:0-27162 GCA_036554825.1 Candidatus Limnocylindrales bacterium | reverse complement strand
GCGAGCGAGGGGTTCAACAAGACATACGGCATCGTCCATCCGATGGAGCAGTGGGCCTCGAATCGCCCGATCCGGCTGTCGCCGGCCTATGACCGGCACGTCGAGCTCGGGGCGGAGTTCTTCGAGGCAGCCGGCTGGGAGCGCCCGTACTGGTACGGCACCAACGAGAAGCTGCTGGGGGAATACGGCGATCGCGTCATGCCGCGTGAGGCCGAGTGGGATGCGCGCTGGTGGTCCCCGATCATCAACGCCGAGCACCTCGCGATGCGCGACAGGGCCGGCTTGGTCGACCTGTCGGCGTTCGCGATCTTCGACGTCACCGGGCCGGCGGCGCTCGACGTCCTGGAACGCCTGTGCGTCAACAAGGTCGACGTGGCGCCGGGCAGGACCGTGTACACGCCGCTGCTCAACGCCGCGGGTGGCATCCTCGCCGACCTCACGGTCATGCGCCTCGCCCATGATCGGTTCCGGGTCGTCACCGGTGGCGGCATGGGCATGCGCGACAAGAAGATCTTCCAGGACGCGATGCCCGCCGACGGCTCCGCCCAGCTCCATGACGTGACCAACGCCTACACGACGTTCGGGCTGTGGGGCCCGCGGGCTCGGGACATCCTCGGCGAGGCGGCGGACGGCAGCGCCGACATCAGCCACAAGGGCTTCCCGTTCCTGACGTCGAAGACGGTCGAGGTCGACGGCGTCCGGACCCTCGCGTCGCGCATCAGCTACGTCGGCGAGCTCGGTTGGGAGATCTATGTTCCCATCGAGCAGGGACGACGCGTCTGGGATGCGCTGTGGCGGGCCGGTCAGCCGCACGGCCTGGTCCCGGTCGGCATCGGCACGTACGCCGTGACGTCGCGGTTGGAGAAGGGCTATCGGGCCCACGGCGCCGAGCTCGAGCTCGACTTCGACCTCGTCGAGGCCGGCATGGCTCGACCGACCGTCAAGGACGCCGACTTCGTCGGTCGCGAGGCCTACCTCCGCAAGCGCGACGCGGCCCCGGCCGCGGTCCTGTGCACATTGACGGTCGACGACCACACCTCGGAGAGCGGCGTGAAGCGGTACATGCTCGGGCGCGAGCCGATCCTGGCAGCGGACGGGAGCCCGCTCATCGACGCCAAGGGTCGGCGCTCCTACGTGACGAGTGCCGGGTCCGGGCCCTCACTCGGCAAGCACCTGCTCATGTCGTATCTGCCGCCCGACCAGGCGGTCGAGGGCAACAAGCTGCTCGTCGAGTACTTCGGTGAGCGCTACCCGGTCACCGTCGCCGTGGCTGGCGCGACGCCGCTGTTCGACCCCGACAACGAGCGGATCCGGAGCTGACGCCGCCGATGCGGATCCTCGTCCTCGTCAAGCGGGTCCCGGCGACCGGCGGCCGGATCGTCCTCGCCGATGACGGCCGGTCGATCGACACGCGCTTCCTCGGCTTCGTCGTCAGCCCGCACGAAGAGTGCGCGGTCGAGGAGGCCGTCCGGCTGATCGAGGCGAACGGGGGTGACTCGGTCGTGATGACGCTCGGTCCGGCCGAGGCTGCCGACCAGCTGCGCGACGCGATGGCCGTCGGCATCGACCGGGCGGTCCTGCTGGAAACGGACGGGTCCGACTGGGACCCGCTCGCGACGGCGACTGCGCTGACCGAGGCGGTGCGCAGGCTGGAGGCGGCTGACGGGCCGTTCGACCTGATCCTCGTGGGCAACGAATCAGCCGACTCGGGTGGATACCAGGTGGGCATCCGACTGGCGGTCGCGCTGGACCGGCCGGTCGTCACCGGCATCAAGGCCCTCGAGATCCGCGACGGCGTGGCGACCGCTCGCCGCCAGGTATCTGCCGGCTTCGACATCTTCGAGCTGCCGCTGCCCGCGGTCGTCGGCGTGCGCGAGGGCATCAACCTGCCGCGCTATCCGTCGGTGCCGGGCCGGCTGCGGGCGAAGAAGAAGGAGATCGAGACCTCGAGCCCGGAGCGGGTCGCCGGCGGTGGCCCGACCCTCGAGCGACTCAGGTTGCCGGTCGAACACGAGGCGCACGTCGAGGTCCTCGGCAACGGGCCCGAGGCGGCGCCACGGGTCGTCGAGGTGCTGCGGGAGATCGGCGTCCTGTGAGCGCGATCCTCGCCCTGGTCGAGACAGCAGGAAGCGCACCCGATCGGCTGAGCGCCGAGGCACTCGGCTTCGCCGGGACGGCCGCGAAGGCACTCGGCGCGGACGTCGATGCGGTCGTCATCGCCGGTGGCGAGGATCCGGCCGGGGCCGAAGCGGCCGCGGCGGGTCTCGGCGCCTACGGGGTCAGCAAGGTCCACCTGGTCGCGGGCGACCGGCTGGCATCGTACGCACCCGCTGCCTGGGCGGCCGCCGTCGCGGACGTCGTCCGGTCGGGCGCCTTTGAGGCGGTCGTGGCCCCCAGCAGCGATCGCGCGACCGAGGTCCTCGCGCATGTCGCCGCGCGGACCGGGCAGCCGATGGCGGCCAACGTCACGTCCGCCGCACCGGTCGCCGGTGAGCCGTGGCGGATCACCCGCCAGCGCTGGGCGGGCAGCCTGCTGGAGGATGCGACGCTCGATGGCGCACCCCGGCTCCTGACCGTCGCGCCGCACGTCGTCCCGGCGCTCGAGCCCGCGGCCGGCGCGCCCGCTGCGACCGTCGAGCGCGTGGATCCGCAGGTCACTGACGCCGACCTGCGCGCCCGGATCGTCGGGCGCGACGTCGCCGCCGGCGACCGGATCTCCCTGTCGGACGCCAAGGTCGTGGTGGGTGGCGGTCGCGGGATGGGCAGCAGCGAAGCGTTCGCGATGCTCGACGAGCTGGCCGGCCTGCTCGGCGCGGCCGTCGGCGTCTCGCGCGTCGCGACGAGCCTGGGCTGGCGTCCGCACGCCCAGCAGATCGGACAGACCGGCACACGGATCGCACCCGAGCTGTACATCGCCTGCGGGATCAGCGGGGCGATCCAGCACATCGTCGGCGCCAAGGCCGCGAAGCGGATCCTCGTGATCAACACCGACCCCGAGGCGCCGATCTTCAAGCGGGCCACGTACGCCGTCATCGGCGACGTCCAGGCCGTCGTCCCGGCGATCACCGCCGAGGTCCGCCGAGTCCGCGGCGGTTGAGCGGCCGGTCGGCGCTACACTCCGCTCCAAGGCGAACACATCGGGCTGAGAGGAGGGCGACCAGATGGGCTTCATCCGTGGCGTGATCGCCGGTATCGCGGTGGCGGCCGGGGCCGCTGCCTGGTACATGTCTCGTGCCGGCTCCGCGTTCCGGGAGCGTACTCGCGTCGACCGCAAGCTCGGCCAGCTCGGAGACGAGATCGAGGAGCGGACCCGAGACGTGCGCTCGAAGGTCGCGGCCCAGGTGGACGAGGCGCGGTCCAGTGTCGCGAGCCAGGTCGACGAAGCCGTGACGAACGTCCGCGGTGGCAAGACGGCCGACACCCTCGACGACGCCCGTGCGGCGGCCGCCGAGGAGGCCGCCGAGATCGCCGCCGATGTCGAGGCCAAGGCGGCCAAGGTCAAGCGCGCCGCCAAGGACGAGGCCGCGTCCACGTCGGATACGTCCGCGTCGGGATAACGAGTAGCAGGAGGACCAGTGCCCAAACGGAAAGTCAATTACCCGCCGGCCAAGACCGCCAATCGACCCCCACCGCCCACCGGGCTGCCGGATGACGCGCCGTATGTGCGCCCCACCGTCGCCATCATCGATACGAGTGCAGGCAAGGGCCGCGCAGGACTTTCCGTCGGAGCACGCGTCCGCATCGCCGGCTCGGGACTCTACGCCGGCGAGACCGCCGTCATCGAGCGCCTGTCGAACGGGGTGATCCCATCGGCGGTCGTCCGGACCGAGGCCGGCAAGACGCGGCAGGTCCGAACCATCGACCTGGAGCCGATCGGGGCGGATCCCAAGAGCTGAGATCGAGGACCCTCCCGGGCGTCAGGCCTCGGCCGCGTCTGGTGGTCCCGTCTCCGAGGCGCGCGGCGGCTCGTCCCCGCCGCTCAGCCAGTCGGCTGGGAACCCGAGCTCCTCGAGGAGCGCCGGACCATCCGCACCGAGGCTCGGCGCGCGGCGATAGTCCGGGACATGGTCCGTCATGGAGAGTGGCAGGCCGATGGACCGCACCCGACCGAGGGCGGGATGATCGTACTCGGCCAGCATCCCGCGCGCCGTGAGCTCGTCGCTGTCGAGCGCCGCTTCCATCGATCGGACGGGCGCGATCGGGATGACGCCACGCAACGTCTCGAGCCACTCCGCGGTCGTCCGTTCCGCGAAGCGTCCGGTCAAGCGCGCGAGCAGCACCTCGCGGTTGTGGCGACGCGCCTCGAAATCCGCGAACCGCGGATCGGTGGCCAGGTCGGCCAGGCCCATCCGCTCGACCAGGGCCCGGAAGAACTTCTCCTTCGGCGCCGCGACCGCGACGTAGCCATCAGCCGTGGCGAAGAACTGGAAGGGAACCACGCTCGGATGTGCAGACATGGCGTGGCGCTCGCTCACGAACCCGCTCGAGAGGAACCAGGTCGCGGGGTACGACAGCATCGCCAGAGCGCTGTCGTAGAGGTTGGTATCGACGTCGCGCCCGTGACCGGTCCGACGCGCGTCGAACAGCGCCACCATGAGACCGAGGACGGCCGTGAGCCCACAGATGTAGTCGGCGAGCGAGAGCCCGCTTTTGGTCGGTGGGCCATCGGGTGAGCCGGTCAGGGCTGCCCAGCCGGATTCGGCCTGGATGAGGGCGTCGTAGCCGGGCAGCCTGGCGGCCGGTCCGGTCCGGCCATAACCGGTGAGTGCGACGCACACGATCGCTGGGTTCGCGTCGCGGAGTGCGTCGTACGTCAGCCCGAGCTTCGCTGGCTGGTCGCCGCGGAGGTTGCTGTAGACGGCATCGGCGGAGCGGATCAGCCGCTCGAAGACCGCGCGTCCCTTCGCGGACTTCAGGTCCAGCGCGATCGACCGCTTGCCCCGGTTGAACGCCTCGAAGAAGAGGCTGTCCGTACCCGATCGCCCCGGCGGGATGTAACGCGAGACGTCGCCTCCGGTGCCCGGGTCCTCGACCTTGATCACCTCGGCCCCCAGATCGGCGAGGTAGACGCTGCCGAAGGGTCCCGCGCCGTATTGCTCGATGGCCACGATCCGCACGCCCGACAGAGGGGCGTGGCGCGGCGGTCGGTCGGCATCCTCGGAAGCGGTCACGCGGCGGCCTCGAGCGGGGTCGAACGGCCCGATCCGTCGACGGCGGTACCGTTTCCAGTTACGATTGCGCCTCGGATGGTGGCACCTCCGTCGCCGCCCCGTCAATGCCGTCACCACGTTGGGAGGGGATCGTCGGATGCCGCTCACGATCGAGTCGATCGAGACGATCCCCATCCGCGTGCAACTGCCCTTCACCTACAAGGGCAGCTACTACAAGATGCGCAACCGCTGCACGATCATCACGCGCATCAGGACGTCCGAGGGGATCGTCGGCGAGGCGTACAACGCGGACGAGGACGAGCCGCTCCAGTCTGAGATCCTGTCGATCCTCCACGACGAGTTGAAGCCTGCCGTGGTCGGTCTCGATGCCCTCGGACCCGAACGGGTCTGGCAGGCGATGCTCCCGGCGACGTTCGACCAGCTCCGTCCGCGCTGGTACGCGATGCAGGCGATGGCGTGCATCGACACGGCCGTGTGGGACGCCTTCGGCAAGGCCATGGGTCAGCCGCTCTGGCGGATCTGGGGCGGCTACCGCGACCGCATCCCGATGATCGGCATCGGTGGCTACTACATCCCCGACGACGAGAGCGCCAAGGGCCAGGAGATCGAGCGCGAGATCGACTTCTTCCGATCCGAGCACGGCATGGTCGGGATGAAGTTCAAGATCGGCGCCGAACCACCGTCGGTCGACGCCGCCCGCCTGGCCCGCGCCCGCCGCCACGCGGGCGACGACTTCCTGTTCGTCGTCGATGCGAACCAGGGCTACACGGTGGCCGAGGCCCTCGAGTTCATCGAGGCCGTCCGCGCCGAAGGGATCACGATGCGCTGGTTCGAGGAGCCGACGCGCTGGCACGCCGACTTCCGTGGGCTCCGCGACGTCCGCCTGCGGGGCAACGTCGATGTGGCGGCGGGCCAGAGCGAGATCAGTCGCGTCGGGATGCGCGAGATGATGGCGGCGGGCGCCATCGACGTGTGCAACTACGACGCCTCGTGGGGTGGCGGCCCGACGGAATGGCGGCGCGTCGCGGCGCTGGCCTCGGCGTTCGAGGTCGAGCTGGGACACCACGAGGAAGCCCACGTCGCGTCACACCTGCTCGCGTCCCAGCCGCACGGGACCTTCGTCGAAGCCTTCTCGCCGGTGCGCGACCCGATCTTCTGGGAGATGATCGCTAACCGCCCGGCCCTGGTGGATGGCCAGTTCCCGCTGCCCGATGGCCCGGGGCTCGGCTGGGTGCTCGACGAGACGTTCATCGAGCGGTATCGCGTCGACCGCTGACGGCCCTCGCTAGCGGGCGCCGCGGGAGCGGGCCGGCGGCGGCTCGTCGGCGAACCATGGGGCGATGATCCCAAGGTCGCCCGGTCGATGGACGCCGGGCGGAGCCGACAGCGCCTGGGGGATGCCGTTGACGAGGACCGCGGCCGTCGACAGCAGGGCGCGATAGCCGGGATCCACGCGGACCCGGAGCGGATGCCGGCCGCTGATCTCGACCTCGTCCGTGGGCGCCAGTCCGGCATGCGCCGGGTCGACGTGGAGGGTCATCGCGATCTCCAGCCACGGGCCTCCGGCGTACCACCCGGTCGCCCGCTGGTCGGCGCCGACGGTCCGACCCGCATCGATGACCGACCCATCGGAGAGGGTCAGGGCCGCTTCGGCGGTCAGCGGTTCCGACACGATCGTCGTCTGCTCGAGCGCACGCCCCATCGACTCGGCCAGGATCCGCAGGCTCTCCGGGAACCCGGCGTGCCCGACGACCGACCCGTCGGCGATGCCGGCCCGGAACTCGCCCGGCGTCAGGTCGATGCCGAGCGACCGCCGGACGCGCGGCCCGAACACGCTCACGTCGACGATGCGCCGTGCGCGCAACCGCTCGATGTCCCAGGCCAGCCCGGCCAGGGTCAGGGGCCATACGTCGAGGACGAAGCCCGGGTTCGCGCCGCTGGCGACGATCGCCACGCCGTGTCGCACGGCGAGGTCGATGATGTCGGCAGCCGGCGCCGGATCCTCGCGCCGGATGTGGGCGAGATCCTCGGCGGTGCAGATCATCGGCGTGCCGGACTCGGCCACCACCGAGAGCACCGGATAGACGTCGGACAGGTGCGTCGCCGTTGCGACGATCGCCACGTCCGGCCTCGTGCGCCGCAGCGTCCCGGCCAGGTCGGTCGAACAGACGAGGCCGGTAGGGGCGCTGGGGACGCGGTCTCCCGCGGCCTCGCCGTCACGCTCCGCGGAGCGCACGACGACCCCGACGACGTCGAGCCACGGTCGGGTCAGCGCCAGCTCCAGGACGGCCTGGTTGGCGCGCCCGAAGCCGACCAGGACCAGGCGGACCGGTGGTCTCGAGCCGGTCACGCGGGAGCCGGGGCAGGCTCGGGCAGCGGGCGCGAATGCCGCTCGAGCCGCGTCACCGATCGGGCGAGCGCCTCGACGTCGGGGTAGTCCGCGACCATCAGCGGCGGCGACAGCTTGCCGTCGGAGACCACGTAGGCGATGTCCGCCGCCTCGAAGACCTCCGGGACCTCGGTGCAGAAGATGACGAGTGTGTGGCCCTCGGCAGCGTATTCCCGCATGAGGCGATAGATCTCCCGTTTCGAGCCGAGGTCCACGCCTCGGGTGGGTTCCTCGAGGACGAGGACCGGCGGTCGCCGCACCATCGCCGCCGCGATCGCGACCTTCTGCTGGTTCCCGCCCGAGAGTGACCTGATCGGCACCTCGACGCTGTCCGTCTTGACCCGGAAGCGGTCACGCAGGTCCCTCGCGATCCCGATCACCCGGCCGCGGCGCAAGGCGCCGGCTGCGGCCGTGATCTCCCTGCCCAGCCGGACGACCATGTTCTCGGCGACGCTCAGGTTCGGGAACAGACTCGTCTGCCGATCGGCCGACACGAGGCCGGTCCCCGAGGTGACCGCGCGACGGCCAGCGCGCGCCGCGATCTCGATGGTCCCGCTGGCCCGCTCGAACCCGGCGATCGAGCGCACGAGCTCGCGGGCCCCGGAACCCTCCACGCCGACGATCGCGACCACGTCGCCGACGCGCGCATGGAGGTCGACCGCGTCGAACTCGCCATCCCCGTGGGTCCAGCCGGTGAGCCGGAGCGCCGAGGCGGCATCCTGACCGATGCCGCTCCGGACGTGCACATCCACCTCGCGCTCGGCCTGACCGGTCACGAGGCCTGCCGCGATGTTTTCCTGCCTCACGTCGTCGCCGGTCAGGATCGTGGTGCAGCGCCCGTCGAGGATCAGCGCCACGCGATCGGCATGCTCGGACAGCTCGGCGATCCGGTGCGACACGAGGACCACCACGCGTCCCGCGTCGGCGAGCAGGTGCATGCGCCGGAAGAGGTCCAGCGATTCCTCCTGCGTCAGCGCGGAGTTCGGCTCGTCGAACAGGAAGATCCGGGCGTCCCGGGCGAGCGCGCGGCCGATCTCGACGCGCTGCTGGATCGCCAGCGGGACCTCGCCCAGTCGGCGGGCGGCGTAGTCGTAGATCGCCAGGTCGATCATGAGCTCGCGTTCGTCGCGATCGAGGTAGCGGGTCACGAGTCGGGTGCCTTCTCGGCCGACCATGAGGTTCTGCGCCACCGTCAGGTTGGGGAAGAGCTGCGGCTCCTGGTGGACGACGGCGACGCGGCCGGGGTCCGCCTGCGGATCCCACGGCACATCGCGGAACTCGATCTCGCCGCTATCTGGGCGGGTCTCACCCGCGATGATCTTGATGAGCGTGCTTTTGCCGGCCCCGTTCGGCCCGGCTACGCCGAGGATCTCCCCGGGCGTCGCCTGAAGGTCGAGGCCGTCGAGCGCGCGCGTGTCGCCGTACCACTTGTGCAACCCGCGGATGGCGAGGCCCGCCCCGGACGCCCCGCCGTTCGCGCTCATCTCCGCAGGCTCTGCGTGAACCGATCGAGCACGACGGCCGCGATCGTCACGGCTCCCGAGACGAAGTTGCTCAGGTAGGAGCCTGCCGACAGGAGCGCCAGGCCGTTCGCGATGGTCGCGAGCAGGAGGGCACCGCTCAACGTGCCGATCGCCGTGCCGCGACCGCCGGCGAGGCTCGCGCCGCCGATGATCACGGCGGCGAAGACCGGGAACAGGAGGCCCACGCCGGCGTTCGGCTGGACGGATCCGATGAACGCGAAATCGAGCATGGCCGCCAGCGAGGCCAGCAGCGAGCAGACGATAAAGGCGGCGAACTTGTACTTGACGATCGGCAAGCGAGCGAGCTCGGCCGCGGCGGCGTTGCCACCGATGGCCTTGAGCCGGAACCCGAACAGCGACCGGCTCAGCACGAAGCCGATGATGATGGCGACCCCTAGCATCCAGAGGGCCTGCATCGGGATGCCGAGGGGCAGGTCCTGGTTCGACAGCCCGAAGAACCACTCGACCTCGCCGGGTGGCACGACCTTGCCTGGCGGCGGATACGCCGGATTGAGCGTGGCCGTGTTCGACACGAGCAGCGTCGTCCCGAACACGAGCTGGCCGGTCCCGAGGGTCACGATGAACGATGGGATCTTGAGCACCGTCACCAGGAACGAGTTGACCGACCCGAGCGCGATCGCAGCGATGAACGGGAGCACCAGGGCCAGCCAGATCGGCCAGCCCCAGACGATCCACGAGACGCCGATGAGGATCGAGGCCAACCCGTACATGTAGCCGAACGACAGGTCGATCTCGCCGACGACGATGACCAGGGTGAGCCCGAGGGCGACGATCGCGATCGTCGACATCGATCGCATGACGCCCAGGAAGTTGCTGATGGTCAGGAAGGTGTTCGGCTTGCTCAGGAGCGTGAAGACGATGATCACGATCAGGATCGCGATCAGCAGCCCGCCGACACGGATCCCGGCCGCGCGCGCCCGTCCCGACCAGGGGTTGGATCCGGGGGCGGACGGCAGCGCCGTCCCCGCGCGGTTGTCGGCCATCCCGTCCTAGCTCCTCGTGCGGTCGTCCGGTCAGGAACGAAGGCCGGGCCGGTCGACCGTACGTCGACCGGCCCGGCTTCCGGGGTGGTTGATCGCGGTCAGCCGGCGATCTTCATGAACTCCTCGCGAGCCTCGACGACGTTCTCCTTCGTGATCGGCTTGAGCGTGTTCGTGTTGGGCAGGACCTTGCCGTTCTTGAGCAGCTCGGCACAGGCCAGGGCCCCGAATCCGGCCTGGTCGCCCCATTGCTGGTCGAGGGCCACGATCTGGGTGCCAGCCTCGATGGCGTCCAGCTGGCCGATGCTCACGTTCCAGCCGAGGGAGAACATCTTGCCCGTCGCGCCGGCGTCGGCGATCGCCCGTGCGGCGTGCTCGCCGCCGATATCGACGTTCTCGATGACTTGGACCTCGGGATTACCGGTGATGAACGCCTTGTACGCGTCGTACGTCCCCGCCGGGTCGTACGTGGTCACGAGCGCGGTGCTCGCGTCGTTGATGAACGTGGCGTCCGGGATCGCTTCCTTGATGCCGTCGATGAAGCCCTGCATCCGACCTTGCGCCCAGTTCTGGGTCGGGTCACCGCCGGACACGGCGAACTGCTTGAAATCAAGGTTGTTGGCCTTCATGTAGTCGACGACGATGCCGGCCGCCTGACGGCCCTCCTTGTCGGAGATCTGGGTGAAGTTCGAGAACTCGTTGCCGTTCGACTGGACACCCACGGTGAACACGGGGATGCCGGACGCCATGATGTCGTTGGTGATCTTGGTGAACGTGTCGGTGCCGGTCGACTGGACCGACAGGCAGTCGATCTGGTCGGCCTTCCACAGCGCGTCGATCTGCGCGATCTGCTCGTTGGAGTCCTGGACCGCCGAGGCCGGCGCGATCGCCTGGCCGTTCATCGGCAGGATCTTCTGCGCCTCGGGGAGCGTCCGCTCGTAGCCCGCCTTGTACTGCGGCGAGAACAGCGGGATGGCCGTCGACCCGTACGAGAAGACGTAGTTGATCGGCTCGCCGGCGGCGAGCTTCCCGGCGACCCGCTCGTGGAGCGTGAAAGTCGAGCCGTCCTTGAGGGTCCCCGTCAAGGGCAGGCCCTCGGCCGCAGGCGAGCTCGGAGCGCTGGCCGATGCCGGCGGTGCGGCCGACGCCGGGGGCTGGCTTGCCGCCGGCGTGGAGCAGGCAGCGACGATCAGTGACAGCGTCCCCAGGATGGTGAGAGCGCCGCGGGTACCGGTCCGCATCGGTTTCCTCCTCCAGGGCCTAACCGGGGTAACGGCACGGTGACGCGGCGTGCCGGCAAGGGCAGTATCGTTTCCAGTCCGCGCGTGTGTCAACGATACTGGAAAGGTTTGTGGCCAAGCCCTCAGGTAGCCGCGTCCAAGCGCGCGAGGCCATACGGACCGAGCTCGACCCGGACGCGGCCGTCGGCGACCGGGATGCGCCGGCCGCCTGCCCGGCGCCAGGCGATGGGATCGTCGGTCGCGCGACCGAGGTCCTCCATCCCGAGGATGCGGGTGGTCACCGCGGGCGCCGTGAGCCCGCGCACATCGAACGCCAGCGGTTCCGGCGTAAGGTTGCTGACCACGACGACCGTGCCGTCCCGGGTCTCGGCTGCGAAGCCGCCGAGCTGCAGCGGATCCGCTGGCACGAGCTCGCGGACCGTCGCTTCGCGGACTTCGAGCGCATCGGCCAGCGCGTGGTACAGCGGGAACGCCTGGCCTGGCCGGCTCGGGAAGCGGTCCGGCATCGGGCTGCCGGCGATGCGCTCGACCAGTCCACGCCAGCCGACGGTCTCGTAGTAGGTCACCGAGGCGACGCCCGAGCGCGCCAGCTCCCCGATGCTGGCCGCCGTCCAGGCCGCGCCGACGAGCGCGAGCTGGCGCGGATCGACGGGCCCCGGCAAGCCGCCAGGCTCGGGCGGTCCCCCGGGATACGGTCCGTTCCGGGTCGCCAGCGTGACCGGGCTGATGTGGATCGAGCTCGACCCGGCGATGTCATGGGCGAAGCGGACGACCTCGGACTGGCCGGCCAGGTTCTCGACGATCGAGGCGTCGTCGACCGCGTGGATGGTCGGGCTGATGGACCAGCACCAGCCGGTCATGTCGCCGGGAGCGGGGCGGGCCCGGTTGATGTCGGCGAAGCTCTGGTCGGTCCCGCCGGCAACGACGGTGTCCGGGCCGATGACCGGCCCTAGGGCATCGCGGACGAGCTGGATCCGGTCGAGCGGCGTCGTGGACGCCAACGCGCTGAACCCATCGGCGAGGGGGTAGACGAGGACCCTCGCGACGCCGACGTCGGTGTCCGCCAGGCGGTAGGTGAGGGAGGCCGCCCTCGCCGCGACACCGTCGTCGGGGGAGGGCACGTGGAGGGCCAGCTCGAGAGCGGACCCGACCGCCGCGGCATCCGCGATCCCCCGGTCGAGCGCGTCGCGCCAGCCGTCGTCGCGCAGCGGCACGTCGACGCGGAGGTGGTCGGGCGCGAGGGCCCGGATCAGGTCGGCCTCGGCCGCTGCCAGCGGTCGGCCATCGCTGGCCATGCCCAGCCCGATCGCCGGCATGCGCCACCCCGTGACCGGACCGACGTCGATCGACGCCTCGGCGGCAGGTCGCTCGATCGGGGTGCCGCGAAACCCGATGCTCAGCACCTGATGAAGCACCTGCCCGTCAGTCGACTCGAACGGGAAGCCGAGCGCGAGGGGTGTCCCGTACGACTTCAGGTTCGCGTCGGTCCAGTTCCGATGATCCTGGAGCTCGAGCAGATCGCCCTCCAGGCGGATGACCGCCTCGAGTCCAGGGACCACCTCGATGGCGAGCTCGTCGTACGGATCGAACACGCCCGTCAGCGTCCCGTCGACGATCCGTTGCGGCTCGATCGCCACCGGCAGCGTGCCGGCCCACGTTTGGTCGCCACGTCGCGCGCGATACGGTCGACCAACCGACCCGGGCAGGTCATGGTGGACGTTCAGGCCGATCTTGGAGTAGGCGAATCGGCCGTGGCACACGCCGTCCATCGCGTACGTGATCCGGCCATCTGGCGTGCCCTCGATGCGGCCGATCCACTCGACGTCGATGTCCTCGTGCCGATGGCGCGCCCGGAACGTTACGGTGGATCCGTCGGCGCCGACGTCGCGTTGCCATTCGGAGTAGTCGGCCGGGATCGTGTTCCATGGCGCGTCGCGCACGGCCACGTAGACACGCTGCACCAGCTCCACACCACCGAGCCGGACATGGCGCAGGTCGGGTCCGTCGAGCAGCGCGGTCAGCGGACCGGCACGCAGCTGCAGGGGCGGATCGGGTGGCCGGGGGCGCCCGAAGATGCGGATCGCGTCCTCACGCGAGACGCCGGTGTCGGCAGCGTCGGTCATCTCACGTTCCGACCGTCAGGCGGCGGGAGGCCGCTGGAATAGCTCGACGGCGTACCCGTCCGGATCGCTCATGTAGCAGCTCCGGGCGCCGGCGTTCGGACCCGCCGTGATGTCGACCACCTCGCGTGACCGTGCCGCATAGCCCATCGCGACGAGCTTCGCGTGCATCGTCTCGACGTCGTCGACGTACAGGCACAGGTGGCCCGCGCCGTAGTCGCACGGGCGAGACGCCGCCGACATCCGCTCGACCCCGACGTATTCGAGCAGCTCGACGAAGCCGCCACCGGGGATGTGCAGGTACACCGCGCGGATGTGGCGGAACTCGAGGCCGAGCACGAGGGGCAGATACGGGGCGTCGAGGATGCGGTCGAAGGCCTGCTCGAGCCCGAGGCCGTCGCGGTAGAACGCCAGCGAGCGATCCATGTCGGAGACGGTGATGCCGCCATGGAAGAAGCCGGTGACCTCGGCCATCAGCGTCGGACCCTCCTGTCAGGCGAACGTGGAGCTGTCGCTGGATCGCGTCTCGACGGTGTGGGCGGAGACGTAGTCCCAGTCGAGCTCGATGCCGAACCCGGGTCGCTCGGGCAGCGCGTAGCGGCCGCCGGCGATCCGACTCGACATATCGGACAGCCGCCAGAAGAACGGGTCGCGCTCCTCGTCGAAGCACTCGACGAACGTGTGGTCCGGGACTGACGCGAGCAGATGCGCGGCGATCTGGGGCTCCTCGTGGTGGCCGAGCTCGATCCCGAAGGCGGCCGCGAGCCCGGCCGCTTTGCGCCAGATCGTCGGGCCGCCGGCCCACGACGCGTCGAAGTTCGATACGTCGATCGCGCCGCCGATCATCAGGTCGCGGATGCCGGTCAGCGTCGTCTCGGACTGGCCGGCACAGACCGGGATCCCGGTCTGGAAGCGGACGTCGCGCATCCATCGCGCGTCGTTGGTCCAGCGCACCGGCTCCTCGAACCAGCGGATGTCGAGGTCCCACACATAGCGCGCGAACTCCACCGCCTGCGCCCGGCTGTAGCCCTGGTTGGCATCGACCATCAGGACGAAGTCGGGGCCCGCCGCTTCGCGGGCAGCGCGGACGCGCTTGGCATCCTCGGTGGGGGTCTGCCCGCCCACCTTGAACTTCACGCCGGCGAAGCCCTTCTCGACGTACGATCGGATGACCGTCGCGACCTCCTCGAGTGAGAGGTGGTAGTAGCCGCCGATGATGCTGATCGGGATCCGGTCGGCGGTGCTGCCCCACAGCCGATGCAGCGGCTGCCCGAGGGCCCGCCCGAACACGTCCCAGATCGCCTCGTCGATGCAGGAGATCGCCTGGAGCGCGAGGCCGCGATCGCGCAGGATGTCGTTCGTGGCCGGCTCCATGGCCCGCCAGGCACCCTCGGGGTCGGCGGCGGTCCGCCCGAGCAGGCGTGGCGCCAGCTCGTCGTGGATGATGCCGACGATGATCGACTGCTCGACATCCGTGTCGCCGGTGTAGACCTCCGACACCAGGCCATCGGCGGTGTGCAGCCGCGTGATGATCGTGCAGCGGTTGTCCATGCTGTAGGCGCTGCCGGAGAACCGCCGGGTGAGCGGCACGCGCAGGGCGATCGTCTCGATCCGGTCGATGAGCAGGGAGCCTCGATCGAGACGGACGCCGCCAGCGATCGCCGGAGCGGCCGCGACGGCGTCGGCCATCAGCCGCGGACGCTCGCCCGTGCCGCCTCGGCGATCCGATCCGCGGACGGGAGGACCTCATCCTCGAGCGGCGGGGTGTACGGGATCGGCAGGTCGTCCGGCAGGCTGACCCGGCGCGGCGCGCTCGCCCAGTCGACTCCGTCGATCGTCAATTGGGATACGAGCGTCGCACCCCAGCCGGCGGCGTGCACCTGTTCCTCCGCCACGACCAGGCGGCGGGTCTTGTCGACCGACGCGCGAACGGTCGGCAGGTCGAGCGGCCGGAGCCAGCGCAGGTCGATGACCGCGGCGTCGATCCCGTCGCTGGCGAGCTGCTCGGCAGCGGCCAGGGCGCGCTCGACCATGAGCAGCGTCGCGACGATCGTCACGTCGCTGCCGTCGCGAAGCACGGCCGCCTTGCCCAGCTCGGCGATCTCGCCGCGCTGGACCGGCCCTTTCCGGCCATAAAGCCCCTTGTGCTCGAAGTAGAGCGTCGGGTTGTCGTCGTCGACCGCAGCGCGCAGGAGGCTGTACGCGGAGCCCGGGGAGCTGGCCGTGACCACCCGCAGCCCCGGCAGGTGCATGAACCAGCTCTCGCCGGTCGCGCTGTGCTGGGTCCCGAAGCGCCCGGTCGCGCCGCCGATCGAACGGATGGTGACCGGCACCGCGGTCTGCCCGCCGCTCATGTAGCGGTATTTCGGCAGCTGGTTGACCAGGGCGTCCCCAGCCGTCGGGAGGAAGTCGGCGAACATGATCTCGACGATCGGGCGCAGGCCGACCAGGCTCATGCCGAGGGCGACGCCCAGGAAGCCGTTCTCGCAGATGGGCGTCGTCCGGACCCGCTCCGGGCCGAAGGCCTCGAGGAGTCCGGCGTTCGTCTTGAACACGCCACCGTCGGCGCCGACGTCCTCGCCCATGAGGAGGACGGCGTCATCAGCGGCCATCGCGTCGTGGAGGGCCGCGTTGATCGCCTCGCGGTACGTCAGCTCGACCGCGACGTCCCCAGGCGCGGGTCGGTCGGTCGCCTCGGTCGGCGTCGTCGCCTCAGTCGGCGTAGACATACGGGATCGTCTCCTCGAGGGTCGGGTAGGGGCTCTCGGCGGCCCGCTCCGCGGCGGCGTCGATCTCGGCCTGCGTCTCATTGCGGATCTCAGTCGGGTCGCCCGGGCCGATCACACCCTCGGCGATCAGTCGCTGGCCGAGGATGTCGATCGGGTCCCGTGCCTTCCACCGCTCGAGCTCGCCCTCTGGCCGGTATTTCGCCGGATCCGAGCGGGAGTGGCCCCGGTAGCGGTAGGTCTTCATCTCGAGCAGCGTCGGCCCACCGCCTCCGCGCGCCCGTTCGACGGCGTCCACCGTGGCCGCGTACACCGCGTCGATGTCCTGCCCGTCGACGATCGCGCCCGGGAAGCCGAATGGGTCCGCGCGCCGGGCAAGATCATCGATCGGCGTCGTCGTGCGCAGTGGGCTGTACTCGCCGTACAGGTTGTTGGTGATGATGAACACGACCGGCGCCGTCCAGACGGCGGCCATGTTCATGGCCTCATGGAACGTGCCGATGTTCGTCGCGCCGTCGCCGAAGAAGCTCAGCGCGACGTTGGGCTTGCGCTGCATCTGGAAGGCGACGGCCGCGCCGACCGCGATCGGCAGGCCCGCGCCGATGATCGCATTCGCCCCGATGTTCCCCTTCGAGAAGTCGATGAGGTGCATCGACCCGCCCACGCCGCCGGAGCCTCCCGCGGAGCGGCCCATGAGCTCCGCGAAGGCGGTCTCGGGGGTCATCCCGAGCGCCAGCGCCTCACCGTGCCCGCGGTAGGTGTTCGTCTGGACGTCCCCTGGCCGCATCGCGGCGATGGCCCCCACCGACACCGCTTCCTGACCCTGGCAGAGGTGCGTCGTCCCCTGGATCTGTCCGGTCATGAACAGCTCCTGGACCTTCTCCTCGAACAACCGGATGCGGACCATCGTCTGATACCACTCGAGGCGGTCGGGCGGGGAGCTGGCGGGCTCGGTCATCGGCGCGGCCTCCGGGGCTGCTTTGCGGCGCACGACCGCGGGCGGTACCGTTTCCAGTTTCGATTACATCGTGGCATCGGTGTCGTCGACACGTCAACCGCTCGCACCATGGTCGCAGAGCGGCGGATCGCCTGTGCTACCGTCCCATGGAACCGTTACTGGAACAGCCGTCCAGCGAACCTCGTGGGGCATCGTCAGGGAGGACCGGATGACCGAGCGGAGGCGCGCCGACACCCGCCGGAAGCGGGCCAGCATGCGTGAGGTGGCGGAACTCGCAGACGTCGCGATCTCGTCGGTATCGCGCGTCCTGTCCGGGCACCCGGATGTCAGCGCCGACATGCGCGAGCGCGTGCTCGACGCGGTCAACCAGCTGGAGTACGAGCCGGACTTCCTCGCCCAGAGCCTGCGCCGCGGGGCGACGCTGTCGGTCGGCTACATCGTCGGCGACATCTCGAACCCGCTGATCGCGACGATCACTTCGGGCGCCGAATCCGTCCTGCGCCAGGCCGGCTACTCCATGCTGTTGATGAACTCGGAGAACGACCCCGAGCTCGACGCTGCGCACATCCGGTTCTTCCAGGCACGACGGGTCGACGGGATGATCCTGTCGCTCGCGAGCGAGCGGCGTCAGGAGACGCTCGACGTCCTCGCCCAGGTCGACGTGCCGGTGATCATGGTCGACCGCGACGTCGATGCGCAGCTCGACGCGAGCATCGTGCGCAACGACCACAAGGCCGGGATGCGCGCCGCCGTCGACCACCTGCTGGACCTCGGCCACCGCCGGATCGCGCTGATCACCGGCGGGCTCGATCTGTGGCCCGTCCGGGAGCGGATCGCCGGGGTGACCGAGGCGGTCACTGCCCGCGGCGTGCCTGATGAGACCATCAGCCTGACCGGGTCGCTGTCGGCGGAGCACGGTGAGCGGAGCACCGAGCAGGTGCTGGCCATGGATCCGCGCCCGACCGCGATCATCGCCGGCGGCAACCAGGTGCTGGCTGGCTGCATCCGGTCGCTGCATCGACACGGCATCGCGATCCCGGGCGACATCTCGCTCGTGACCTGTGACGAAGTCGACCTGTCGGAGCTCCATGCACCACCGATCGCGTCGATCGCCCGCGACACGCTCCGGCTCGGTAACACCGCCGCCGAACTGCTTTTGGAGCGGATCAACGGAGGGGAGCCACGCACCGAGCTCCTGCCGACGACGTTCACACCCCGCCCGAGCTGCGGCCCCGTACCCGCTGGCGTCTGACCGAGGCGAGCGTTCGGTAACGATTGCAGAACCGCTACCAGCGTGCGATAGTCCGCGGGCCGCCCGCGAGGTGACGCCCCCGTGGAGGCGGCCAGGATCCTGCGTGGCACCCACGTGCTAGCGCAGCTGGCACGGAGCGCGAATGGCTGACGTCATCCAGGGCACCGAACGGCGCCCGCTCACCGTCGGGCGGTCGCTCTTCGATTACGCCGATGCGGTATCGACGGCGGTCCCCCAGTCGTGCCGTCGGACCGGGCGCTGCCGTGAGTGTGTCGTCGAGGTCCGCCAGGGCATCGACAGCCTGTCCCCGCGAACGCCGCCCGAGCGGTACCTGCGTGGCGGCTTCCGGCTGGCGTGCCAGGCGCAGATCCAGGCGACGGACCGCGACATCGAGTTCGCCATCATCCGCCGCCGCCTGCGCATCCTCGAATCGACGGGGGCGCCTGCCGAGCTCGTGGACCCGGTGGTCACCGCCGACGACCTCGCCGTGCGCTACGCCGGCCAGCCGATCGACCTGCGCCGAGCCAACGTCCTCGGGCTGGCGATCGACATCGGGACGACGACCGTCGTCTTCCGGATCGTCGACCTGTTGACCGGGGCGGTCGTGGCTGGCGGGGCGCTCGAGAACCCGCAGCGGTTCGGCGGTAGCGACGTCATGACTCGCATCTCCTACGAGCAGGATTTCCCGGGCGCGATGCGGCTCGCGCTGCGGCGCGGGCTGAACCATGAGCTACGCGACCTCTACCGCGCGCTCGGCATCGACCGCCACGAGGTCTATGAGGCGATCGTCGTCGCCAATAGCACGATGCGCGACTTGTTCTTCGGCATCGACATCAAGCCGATCGGCGAGTTCCCATACAAGTCGAGCACCGAGCTGGCCATGCTCGCCGGGCGGACCGATTCGACCTGGCTCCGCCGACGTGGCCACGAGGCGGGACTCCTGATGAACCCGCACGGTCGCGTCGTGGGGGCGCCGATCATCGCCAGCCACGTCGGCGGCGATACGGCGGCGGACCTGGTGGCGGTCGATTTCGCCCGGGGGTCGGGCGTCCGGATGCTGATCGACATCGGTACCAACACAGAGGTCGTCGTGACGGACGGGACGCGCTTCCTGGCCGCCTCATGCCCGGCCGGTCCGGCCTTCGAGGGTGGCCTGCTGCGCTACGGCATGCCCGGCGCGGACGGGGCGATCGAGGGGGTCCGGCTCGATGGCGACGGCTTCGCCATCGAGACCATCGGCGACGTGGAGCCGGTCGGCATCTGCGGCTCCGGGCTGGTCGACGTCCTCGCCGAGCTGCGGCGTGCTCGCTGGATGAACGAGGAGGGGCGTTTCCGCGACAGCCTGGACGAGTTCGTCGTGGCGCCGGAGCAGGGCATCACCTTCTCCCGTTCAGACGCGAGCCTGCTGGCGCAGGCCAAGGCGGCGAACGCCTGCGGCCAGCGCATCCTGCTCCGTCGCCTCGGCGTGTCGGCGGAGCAGGTGGACCGCGTCTACCTGGCGGGAGGGTTCGCCAACGCGGTCGACGTGGCGAATGCCGTGGCGATCGGGTTCCTCGCGCCGGTCCCGGTCGACCGGGTCGTCCGCGTCGGCAACGCCGCCCTCCATGGTGCCGCCGAGCTCCTGCTGTCCCAGCGCCGGCGCGACTCGCTCGATGCGCTGATCGGGCGGATCGAGCATGTCGAGCTCGAGACGGAGGCGGACTTCTTCGAGCTGTTCGTCGACGGCTGCCGGTTCGTGCCCATCGCCGCCTAGCGTCCAACGCCGCGCCTGCCCGATGCCGCGGCCGAGCCACTCCAGGAGGGGATCGCCGTTGTCCACGCCCCCGCCCTTCACGATCATCGGTGAGAACATCCACACGAGTCGCGTCGTCAAGCGCGACGGCGTGCGCATCGGCGAGACGGCCGACGGCGAGGCCGCAGTCCGCGTCCCGCTGCCGGACGGCGGCGAGGGGCTCCTTGCGGTCCAGCCGGCGATCCGCGACACGCGCGACTTCGCCGGGGGCCGGGTCAAGCACGTCATGGCTGCCGTCCTGGAAGGCGTGACCGGTGGCCAGAACGCCGAGCTGGCAGGGACCTACGTGCGCTGGATGGCGACCCGCCAGATCGAGGGGGGCGCGGCCTACCTCGACCTCAACGTCGACGAGTTCTCCCCGGATGTCGAGGGCCGCCTCGCGGCGATGACCTGGCTCGTCCCCGTCGTCGGACCCGTCTCGAGCGTCCCGCTGGCGATCGACTCATCGGATGTCGCCGTCATGGAGGTCGGGCTCGACCTGGTGGATCCCACCTGGGGGGACGGCCAGGCGCCGCTCCTCAACTCGGCCGCCGCCGACCGGCAGGAGGTCCTCGACCTGGCGACCGACCGCGGGTGCCCGGTCGTCCTGTCGTCGACCGGCGAGGTGATGCCGACCGGAACCGAGGAACGGCTGGTCCGGGCGATCGAGATGATCGAGCTGGCACTCGAGCACGGGCTAGCCCTGCACGAGCTGTACGTGGATCCGCTGGTGATCCCGATCGGCGTGGACGCTGACGCCGGCGCGCACTACCTCGAGGCCGTCCGTCAGCTGCGCGCGAGGTACGGGCCGGACCTGCACATCACCGGCGGTGTGTCGAACGTGTCGTTCGGGATGCCGGCCCGCCGCCTGATCAGCGACGTGTTCCTCGACCTGTGTGTCCAGGCAGGCCAGGACTCCGGCATCGTCGATCCGGTCGCCGCGGACATCGCGAAGGCGCTGACGCCCGATCGCACCGAGGAGGCCTACTGTCTCGCGGCCGAGCTCCTCACCGGCGTGGACGCGTTCGGCGTCGCGTTCATCGACGCCTACCGGTCCGGGCGCCTGGGGTAGGAACGTCAGGCGACCTCGGCGGCGGCCGCATCGGCGGCCTTCGCGGCACGGGCTTCGGCGACGAGGCGCCGAGCGAGGACGACGGCCGAGGCGGCATCGGGCGCCCAGCCGTCAGCGCCGATCTGCTCGGCGAATTCCTTGGTCACGGCGGCGCCGCCGACCATCACCGGGAGATGGGGCAGGTCGTCCGCCTCGCGGACCGCTTCGATCACCGTGCGCATGCCGATCATGGTCGTCGTCAGCAGGGCACTGATGCCGATGATGTCCGCTTTGTGCTCGCGCGCCGCGGCCATGAACTTGTCGACCGACACGTTGGTCCCGAGGTCGAAGATCTCGAAGTTCGCTCCCTTGAGCATCATCCCGACCAGGTTCTTGCCGATGTCGTGGAGATCGCCCTTGATCGTGCCCATGACCGCGACGCTGTCCGGCTTGTAACCGGTGCCGATCAGGAGGGGCTCGAGGAGGGCCACCGCGGCCTTCATCGCCCGGGCGCTGATCAGCATCTCCGGGACGTAGATCTCGTTGTCCTGGAAGCGCTGGCCCACGACGCCCATCGCGTCGGTCATCGCGTCCAGGACGGTCTTCGGGGGGATCTCCTCGTCGATGGCCTGTTGGGTCACCTCGACCGCGGTCTCGCGGTCGCCGACCTCCACGGCCGTCTGGAGTCGCTTCAGGTCCGCCATCGTCGTGCTGCTCTCCTGCTCGTCGGTGCCGGTCAGCCGGGCGGGCCGGGGTAGCCCGTGTACGTGCTCGTGTCGGGATCAGGGCGATGGACGATCCCGTCGTCGCCGCGGTGCAGCGCCGACCAGTCACGGGCCGCATGGGCGATGGCCATGAGCGGCTCCTTGCGGGTCACGAGCGGGACCGAGCCCTCCGGAGCCAGGCCGTCGACGCCGGCGTCCATGAGGTCCCAGCACGCCTTGTAGACCTCCTCCGGTGTGCCCTGATAGAGCAGCGTCGGGTTGTTGAGGTTGCCCATGAGCGACAGCCGCTCGCCGGCCATCGCCCGGGCCTCGCGCGCATCGACCTGCGACTCGAAGTGGAACACGTCCCAGCCGGCTGCCGCGAACAGGTGCACCCGATCGATCGTCTTGCCGCAGCAGTGGAAGATGCCCGGACCGCCCATCTCCTGGGTGACCCGCTGGTGCATCTCAAGGAGGAAATCGCGGTACGTCTCGGCGCGGCACAGGTCGCCCGTCGTGTGGTCCGCCCACATGATCGCGTCGGCACCGGCTTCGAACTGGGCCCGCGCGGAGGCGATGCAGGCCGGCAGGAACGCCTCGAGATAGCGCTTGATCTTGTCCGGGTCGAGCATCACGTCCATGAGGAAGTCCTCGATGCCGACCATCTGGTAGCCGACCGACCACGGCCCGTAGACCTTGCCGACGATCGCCACGTCCGGGTACCGCTGGCGGAGGAGCTTGATGGCGCCCGTCACCGTGGCCATCGTCGGACGCTGCAGGTAGTCGTCCGGGACCCTGACCTGCTCGGGCTCGGTGATCGTGAAGCGCGACGGCGAGGGCCAGTTGTCCTTCTCGGCCCATTCCGTGTCGCCGCCCAGCGCGTCGGACTCGAGCTGCGAGTGGAAGACCGGCATGATGGTGTCCATGCCGAACACGTCGTGGGCGGTCGCCGCGAGGCGGGCCATCTTCTCGGCGTCCAGGTGCGCCTCGGGGAACGCGGCATCGACCAGGTCCATCATCTCGACCGTCACGACCGAGCTCAGCGTGCACGCGGGCACCTTGTCCACGTTGCCCCGGTAGACAGCCGACAGGAACCGCCGCCGCGGGGTCATCCACTCGCCCGTCAGCGGGCTGGTGACCTCAGCAAGCACCATCCGTGTCCTCCCGTGCGCCTGGGCGCGCGACCCCGTTCAGAGCGTCTTGACGCGCTCGAGGACGCCGCTGCTGGCGCTTCGATACGCCGCTTCGAGGATCTCTACCGTCCGGGCCCCGAGCTCGGGCGGCGAATTGTTGTCGAACGGTCGACCGGCGCCGGCGTCGACGAGCGCGTCGATCGGGCCGATGCAGTCGTAGAGGCCTGCATCGGCTTCGAGGGGCACGCGCACGTCGTCCTCCGGCGAACGGTAGCGCCAGAGCATGTTCTCGCGCAGATCGAGGTGGAACATGCCGTCGGCGCCGACGACGCGGACCTCGACGGCGTGGCGATTGTTGGCACCGCCGAGATGGCTGGAGGCGCCACTCATCGTGCCGATCGCCCCGTTCGTGTAGCGGATCGCGACCGCATCGTGCAGCTCGACCTTCGCGTCGAGGGGGGCGGACATCAGCGCGAAGACGTCTTGGCCGCGCAGGCCGGTCAGCCACAGCGAGACGCCGAGGAGGTGCGTCAGCTGGGCCTGGCCGTAGCCCCCGCCGGATGTCTCCGGGCGGGACCACGTGTCGGGTTGCGGGATGTACTCCGGAGCGGACTGCGGATAGGCACCGGTCTCGGACAGGAGCTCGCGCGTGACGGAATCCATGTGGAGGGCGACGTGCTCGATCTCGCCGACGCCACCCTCCTCCTGCATCATCCGGTGGGCCTGCACGACCATCGGCCGATAGTTCCAGCCGTAGCTCAGGATCAGCGCCTTGCCGGTCCGTCGGGCCGTCTCGTCGAGGTCCCAGGCGTGGGCGGGCTCGATCGTGAACGGCTTCTCGCACATGACGTGCGCACCGCCCTCGAGCGCCGCCTTGCTCTGCTCCCAGTGGTACCCGGGTGGGCTGCCGACCACGACGATGTCGGGGCGCTCCTCGATGACGTCGCGCCAGTCGGTGGTCGCCTTGGCGAACCCGAAGTTCGTCTGGATCTTCTTGAGGAGGTCGGGATTCCGGCGATTGACGATCACGAACTCGATCTCGTCGGCGTGCCGCTGGAGGTTCGGCAGGTGCGAGCTGACGGTCCACGACCCGGCCCCGATGATCCCCAGACGAAGCTTCGCCATATGCTTCGCGACTCCTTTTCCGATGCCAGAGCGACGGGTCTCCGGTTGACGCGACGGAAGACCGACCACTAGGATGCGACGCGGGGTGGAAACGAGTCTGGAAATGATATCAGACCCGATTTCGCACAACCCTTGCGGCATGTCGGAGGGGTCGGACGAGGGGCTCGTCGCCGCCCCGTATCGTCTCCCCAGGTCCGGGCCCCGATCGACACCACCGCCTGACCATCGCCGCGTGCCAACGCGATAGGAGCCGCCATCCGTGAGCAGGATCCAGAGCGTCGAGCCCATCCCGGTCAGTTACCCCGAGCCGAACGACTTCGACGCCCTCCGCCACCTCTGCCTGGTCAAGATCACCACCGATGACGGGGTCGTCGGCTGGGGCGAATCGATCACGCAGTTCCCGGAGGCGAACTTCGCCGTCAAGGCGATCATCGAGGGGATGTCCGAGCGGGTGGTCGGCAAGGATCCGCTCGACAACGTCGCGATCTGGCACTCGCTGCGCGACCAGATGTGGTGGTACGGCTACAACGGCGGGATCGCCTCGTACGCGGTCGCGGCCATCGACATCGCCCTGTGGGACATCAAGGGCCAGTTGCTGGGTGCGCCCGTCGTGCAGCTCCTCGGCGGTGCCGTCCACGAGAAGCTGCCCGCGGTCGCCTCCAGCCACGCCCACTACGAGGACATCGACCGGATGGTCGAGGAGGCCCAGGAATGGGTGGCGCCTGGGATGCACGGCCTCAAGGTGGGTCTCGGCAAGCGTGGCAACGCGCGCCTGGGATACGAGCACGACCGTGACGTCGAGTACATGCGCAAGATGCGCGCGGGCCTGCCCGGCAAGCTGATCATGCTCGACTGCGGCTGGAACGTGAAGTGGGACGTCAAGACCGCCGTGCGCCGCGTCCAGGCGTTCGAGGAGTACGACCTGCACTGGATCGAGGAGCCGCTCGGCGCCTGGGATCCGGAGGGCTACGCGAACCTGCGCAGCAAGACGACGTCGCTCATCGCGTACGGCGAGAAGGAGTGGAACGTCGACGGCTTCGAGCGGGTGCTGGCGACCGGCACGGTCGACGTCGTCGGCATCGACCCCGGCCGGGCCGAGGGCATCACCGGTTTCAAGCGGGCGGTCGAGCGCATCGAGTCCCACCGTCGCCAAGCGAACGCCCATTGCTGGTCGTCGGCGATCGTGACCGCTGCCAGCCTGGCGATGTCGTTCAGCTCGCCGGCCTTCAAGCTCATCGAGGTGAAGCCGCTGCGCAACCCCATGCAGCACGAGCTCGTGCCCGAGCCCATCGAGCACCGGGACGGCTGGTTCTACCCGCCGACCAAGCCGGGTCTCGGCATCGACGTCCAGCAGGACGTGGTCGATCGCTACCGCAGTGAGAAGGTCCTGGCCAAGGTCTGAGCCAGGGGCAGAGGAGGGTCCCCGCATGGCATGGAGCATCGGCGCCGGCCTTGACGGCAAGGGCGTGATCGTGACCGGTGCCGCTGGTGGCATCGGACGCGCCGTCGCGCACGCGTTCTCGACCACCGGCGCGCGGGTCGCCGCGGTCGACATCGACCAGGCCAAGGTGGACGAGGTCGTGGCCGGGTTCGAGGGCTCCGGGCACATCGGCATCGCCGCGGACCTCCGGGACCTGGCGAGCCATGGGCCGCTCGTCCAGCAAGTGCGGGATGAGCTCGGCAACCTCTATGTGCTCGCCAACCTCGCCGCCGTCCTGCGGCGTCGCGGCTCGCTCGATGAGGTGACCGAGGACGACTGGGACTTCCAGCACGACATCAACCTGAAGGCGGCGTTCTTCCTGACCAAGGCCGTCGGCGCGGCGATGATCGAGCAGGGGCAGGGCGGCCGCATCATCCTGTTCAGCTCGCAGGGCTGGTGGACCGGTGGCTTCGGGGGCTCCGTCGCCTATGCGGCCACGAAGGGCGGTATCACGACGATGAGCCGCGGTCTGGCGCGCACGTTCGGGCCGCACGGCATCACCGTCAACTGCGTGTCACCGGGTCAGGTGCACACCCCGATGCTGATGACCGGCCTGGCGCCCGAAATCTACGAGGCGATGAAGAAGCAGACGCCGCTCGGCTACGTAGCCGAGCCCGAGGAGATGGCCGGCCCGGTCGTCTTCCTGGCGTCGGACCACGCGAAGTACATCACCGGCGCGACGATCAATGCGTCCGGTGGCTTCCTCATGTACTGAGCCCATGGCGCACGCGACCATGCGCGTCGCCGAGCTGCCGGCGGTCGGCGCGCGGCTGCGGGTCGCCTCCCGTCCGATCCCGGAGCCCGGGCCGGGTGAGGTCCGCGTGCGGATCGATGCCTGCGGCGTGTGCGGCTCCGACGTCTTCCTGCAGAAGGGTGGCTTCGGGGACGCCGTCGCCCTGCCCCTGGTCCCGGGGCACGAGGCGGCCGGCGTGGTCGACGCGCTCGGCGACGGTGTCGACGGCCTCACCGTCGGCGACCAGGTCGCGGTCTACTACATCACCACGCCTGCCGACGACCCGTGGGCGGCCGGCGGCCGTCCGAACATCAGCCCGTTCGTCCGACGGATGGGCGTCGACCTCGACGGCGCCTTCGCCGAGTACGTCCTGCGACCGCCGGAGGCACTCATCGTGCCGCCCGCCCCCGTGCCGCCGGTGATCCTGGCCGTCCTCACGGACGCGGTCGCGACGCCGCTCCACGGGCTCAGGCGGATCGCGAAGCTGCAGCCCGGCGAGACCCTCGTCGTCCTGGGCGTGGGCGGACTGGGATCGAACGCCGTCCAACTCGGCAAGGCGATGGGCGCGCGGGTGATCGCGGTGACGCGTTCCGCCGCCAAGCTGGCGCTCGCTCGGAAGCTCGGCGCCGATGAGGTGGTGCCGGCCGAGGAGGGCGATCCGATCGAGGCGGTCAAGGCGCTGACCGGCGGCCACGGGCCGGATGTCGTCATCCAGTGCGTCGGGTCCGCGGCGGTCGACGAGCAGGCGATCGCCATGGGTGGGCCAGGCGGGCGCGTCGTGCTG
>DATBMM010000129.1:0-3941 GCA_036554825.1 Candidatus Limnocylindrales bacterium | reverse complement strand
GTGTCGACGACCTCGAGGTCGCGACCCGTGATGACGTCGAGCTCGTGGAGCACGTCGTCGTCGAAGCGCGGATCGCTCATCCCGCTGATGTACCAGGGCGACCCGTTGTCCGCGAGGATCATCCCGTATCGCTTGAGCGCCTCGGCGATGACCCGCGCGTGTGGCGAGAACCCGCTCGTGCTGTACGACGCCTTGAGCCGGACGCGCAGGCCCATCGGCGGCAACGACGTCGAGCTCGACGAGCTGGCGTAGTGGCGCGCCGGGTAGATGTAGGCCCGCCGGGTCGTCCGGGTGGTGAAGCGGAGGGCGTGTTTGATCGCGCCCGCGGCGACCTCGTCGTAGCGGACGAGGCCGGGGAGGATCGGCAGCCCGGCCGCATCGGCGCTGGTCCAGCCCGCGGGCCGCAGGGCGTTCGACCGCAGGTCCCAGGTCGCGCCGCTGCCCGCGTACCACTGGCCGCCCGATCGATAGGCGGCGAACAGCTCGTAGAGCCGGCAGGCGTCCTTGTCGACCATCAGGATGTGGCGATCGCCATCGGCCCCCGGGCCGCCCTCGATGAGTGGGTTCGCCGGGATCGGGTACCCGACCTGGTCGGACTCGTCGTCGTACTCGAAGCTCACGGTCGAGCGCGGCGTCGCCGACGTGACGACCTGGTACGGGATGCCATACCCGGCATACGAGCCGAAGTCCATGTGCAGCCCGCGCGTCAGCCCGATCGCGTCGATCATGGTGGCGGAGTTCGACGCCACCGCGTACTCGTCGATCCGGCGATTCCAGACGTTGCTGTGCGGGAAGATCGAGCAGTCCGGCGCACCCGGCACGGTCGGGCCGAGGGGCACAGCGCGGCGCGGATCGCTTCGCGGGTCGATCGGGCGCGGACTCGTCGGCCGCGGGTCCCGCGGCGCGTAGGCGGCCGCCGGTACGGCACCGGACACCGAGCCCACGAGGGCCACGACCAGCGCAAGACCGATCGCTCGGCGAAGCTCCATGTCGCCAGTCTCGCCCGGGACGATCGGCAGCGTGACCTCCCCACTCGTTCATCACGGACCGCCGCTGGTCCGGTTCCGCCACGCACCGGCGGGAGCTCGTTGAACCTCCGGACGGATGCGACCATCTGTATGGGGTGAGCGCCCGACTTGGGTGCCGCTCGGAGGTCCGAGATGCGGACTGGCCTGGTCGAACGGGCACGTGAGGGCGATCACGCCGCCTTCACCGAACTGATCGCTGTCGACGGCGACCGGTGCTACGCGATCGCGTACAGGATCCTGCGCGATACGGAGCGTGCCCAGGACGCCGTCCAGGTCTCCTATCTCCAAGCGTGGCGCGAGCTGCGAACCCTCCGGGATCCAGAGCGTTTCGGCGCCTGGCTCTACCGGCTCCTCGTCAATGCGTGCTACGAGGAGTCACGGCGCCATAGACGCTGGAGCGTCCACATCCGCGAGCTGCCGGTCGACGGACCGAGCGTCGCGGATCCCACGATCACCGTCGACGACCGCGATGCGCTCGATCGGGCGTTCGAACGCCTGACGCCTGAGCATCGCGTCGTCGTTGTCCTGCATCACTACGTCGGGCTGCCGCATTCGGAGATCGCCGATGTCGTCGGCGTCCCCGAGGGCACGGTCAAGTCCCGGCTCCATTACGCACTTCGAACGCTGCGGGCGGCGCTAACGGCCGCCGACGAACCTGAAGCCAAGGAAGTTCGGCCGGCATGAACGCCCCACGCGATACCGACCAGATCATCCATGCGTGGCTCGAGGAAGGGCCGACGGTGCTTCCCGCACCGACAGTCCGCGCGATCGAGGTCGCGACCCGTGCCACGCCCCAGCGGCGGCGGCTGGTCCGCCTGCCGTGGAGGACCCGATCGATGGCCAACGTCAAGCTCCTTGCCGGAGCTGCTGCCAGCCTGGTGCTCCTGATCGGCGCCGTCCTGTTCCTGGGCCCCCGGGACGGGCAGCGCTCGGTCGGAGCGCCGATCGCCACCCCCTCGTCCTCGCCGAGCGCGACTGGGGAACCGTCACCGAGTGCGTCCCCGGCGCTCGAAACGTTCACCTCGCCAAAGTACGGCTATTCGATCAAGCATCCGGAGAGTTGGCGCTCCACACCGGCGACGCGCAGCTGGACCGCTGGCCAAGTCGTCCCGGACGCGACTCACACTGATACCTTCCATCCGGAGGGGACGACGCTCGGCGCCGTCGTGGCGATCGCGGCGCGGCCGATCCCTGATGGCGCCGGCGACCTGGACTGGATGGACGACTGGACTCGCTATCGCGAGGGGCTTGGTGGACCGTGTTTTGGTCCCGCGAGCGCGTGGACGGCCGCGTCTGTCGCGGGCGTGCCAGCTCGGCGCATCGAGGCGCCGTGCGACTTCGCCCAAGCCGGCCAGTCGGACTTCGCCGAATACGTCTGGGTGGTCGACGGGATCGGCTACGTCATCACCGGCACGCCGTCGGTCGTCGACGGGATGGTCGCCACGTTCCAGGCTCCCTGATCGACCCTCAGTCCGGGAACGCCTCCGGGCCTCGCTCCGCGAGCTCGGAGGCCTCCCGCGCGTGGTCCTCCGAGGGCAGCCAGCTGTACGGATAGCGCTCGTCGTCGAGGTCCATCGCCGCCTGGGTGACGTGGAGCGGGTGGAACGTGTCGACCATGACCGCCAGCTCCTCGGTCGCGTCCTTGCCGATCGACGCCTCGACCGTGCCCGGGTGCGGGCCGTGCGGGATGCCGGCCGGGTGGAGCGTGAACGAGGCGATCTCCACCCCTCGGCGGCTCATGAAGTTGCCGGCAACGTAGTAGATGACCTCGTCCGAGTTGATGTTCGAATGGTTGTACGGCGCCGGGATGGCGAGCGGGTGGTAGTCGAACTTGCGCGGCACGAACGAGCAGACCACGAAGTTGCGGGCCTGGAAGGTCTGGTGGACCGGCGGGGGCTGGTGCACCCGCCCGGTGATCGGCTGGAAGTCGCCGATGGCGAAACGGAACGGCCACAGGTAGCCGTCCCAGCCGACCAGGTCGAACGGGTGATGCGTGTAGTGGTAGGCGGTGATGCGATCGGCGCTCCGCACCTGGATCGCGAACCCACCGGTGTCCTCGCGAGGTGCCATGAGCTCCGGCGCATGGATGTCGCGCTGGGAATACGGGGCGTGTTCGAGCAGTTGCCCGTAGTCGTTGCGGTAGCGCTTGGGCGGCTCGATCTCCGAGGGCGCCTCGAGGTACAGGATGCGCTGGGCAGAGCCCTCGTCCGGGTCCAGTCGCCAGGTCGTCCCGATCGGCAGGACGAGGTAGTCACCAGGGCCGTAGCGGAGCGGACCGAAGATCGTGTCGCAGACGCCGGTCCCCTCGTGGACGAAGAGCATCTCGTCGGCGATGCCGTTGCGGTAGAACACGCCGTCGGGCATCGGGCCGACGGGTCGCACGACGCCGAACACCACATCGTGATTGAAGTACAGGGGGATCCGACCGGTGACGATGTCTCCCTTCGGCTCGACCCCGCCGGTCTTGGTCAGGCGATGGCGGTGCAGGCCGTCGTCGGCCGCCTCCAGCCGCACCTGCGTCACCGGCTCGATGCGATGCGTGCGCGTCGGCGGCGTCAGGTGATACAGCAGCGACGATCGCCCGGTGAAGCCCTCGACCCCGAACAGCTCCTCAGCGTAGAGCGAGCCGTCCGCCGCGCGATGCTGGGTGTGGCGCTGCTGGGGAACGCTGCCGCGCTGGACGTAGTACATCGGCGACTGGCCTCCTCGCGTCGAGGAGGCCAGTCTAGGCGTGATGTTCGCCCCAGGTCGCCGCTAGGGGCACGAACCGCCGGCTCAGCGACCGTCCGAACCGATGACCTCGTCGCGGAGGATCGACCACAGCTGCACGTCCTGGTAGCGGCCGCGCGTCAGCCAGGCACCGCGCATCACACCCTCGCGCTGGAAGCCGTTCTTCTCGGCGACCCGCTGCGA
>DATBMM010000104.1:0-2423 GCA_036554825.1 Candidatus Limnocylindrales bacterium | reverse complement strand
CCATGGACGAGATCACGATCCTCCAGGCCGAGGTCCTCAAGACCCTGGCGAGCCCGCGCCGTCTCGAGATCCTGCACAAGCTGGCCGATGGCCCGCGGGGAGTGGGCCACCTGGCAGACGAGCTCCGACTTGGCCAGCCCAATGTCTCGCAGCACCTGGCGGTCCTCCGCTCCGCGGGTCTCGTCGAGGCCGAACGGGATGGCCGAGAGGTGCGCTATCGGCTCTCGGACCCCGACGTGATGGTGGCCTGCGGGATCATGCGCGGCGTCCTCCAGCGCCGGCTCGTCCGACTCGCCGCCCTGTCAACGCCCCTGCCGGCCGACACGCTGGCTTCATGAGGTGAACCCGATGGACGAGCCCCTCAACCTGGTCATCTTCTCCGGCACGGACGACAAGCTGCAGGCGGCCGCAGTGCTCGCCGCAGGGGCCGCCGCGCTCGGCAAGCCGGTGAACATCTTCCTCCAGTACTGGGCGCTCGATGCGTTCCGCGCCGACCGGATCGGGCGGGACCACGGCCTCGCGCCGGAGGCGGGCGCGGAGGGCCGCGCCGCCGTCGATGCCCTCGGCAAGGCAGGTCAGGCCAGCTGGGCGGACACGCTCCGCCAGGCGAAGGATCTCGGGGGTGTCGACATCGAGGCGTGCTCGCTCTCGATGGATCTGCTCCACATCGAACAGGACGATCTCGATCCGCTGGTCGACGGCGTGGAGGGCGTGACCGCCTTCTACCTCAATGCCGGCGACGGCCAGGTCGTCTTCATCTGACCGACCGACCAGACGAGAAGGAGACAGCCATGCCAGTCATCGAGGTCGAAACCACGGTGGACGCCCGGAACCTCTCGTGTCCGATGCCCATCGTCAAGACCGCGCAGGCGATGAAGACCCTCGCCAGCGGCACGATCGTCGAGGTCCTCGCCACGGACCCCGGGTCCACGAGGGACTTCGTGGCCTGGTGCAAGTCGACCGGCAACGAGCTCATCGACCAGTCCTTGGACGGTGGGGTCTACCGCTTCGTCATCCGCAGGAAGTGAGGCACATGCCATGACCACCGCGATCCTCGAGCCGCCCGTCGAGGCGCCGATCGAGGCACCCGCGCCGGACCTCGCTCCGGCGATCGAGCCGGAGGTCACGCCCAAGGACGTCCTGATCATCGACTACAGCGGTGATCTCGAGAAGGTCTGGGCGACGATGATCCTCGCCTCCACGAGCGCCGCGATGGGTGTCAAGACCCGCGTCTTCGTGACGTTCTGGGGCCTGCCGGCCTTCGTCAGGGACGACCGGCGGATCACCGGTGAGAACTGGATGCAGAAGATGATGTCGGCCATGCAGCGGCCCGGGATCAGCCACCGGAAGCTCTCCAAGATGAACTTCCTGGGCATGGGTCCCTGGATGATGCGCCGGCTCGCCAAGCAGTACCACGTTGCGAGCCCCAAGGAGCTCCTCGAGGCCGCGCAGCTCATGGGCGTGGAGTTCATCCCGTGCCAGATGACCATGGACATGTTCGGCCTCAAGCCGGACGACATGATCGAGGGCATGGCGGAACCCGTCGGGGCAGCCACGGTGATCGGTCTGATGACCGAGCAGTCCGTGCCGCTGTTCATCTGAGCCACCCGAACAGCCAGACGCAGACAAGGAAGCGTGATCGAGATGACCGACACCGCCGTCACCATCACCCGGGTCGTGGACGCCCGCGGCAGCTTCTGCCCGGGCCCCCTCATGGAGCTGATCCGGGCCATCCGCGAGAGCCAGGTCGGCGACGTCATCGCCGTCTACTCGTCGGACAAGGGGTCCAAGACCGATATCCCCAAGTGGGTGGAGAAGGCCGGTCATCGCCTGGTCGCCCTCGATGCCCGCGATGGCTACGACGAGATCGTCGTCGAGAAGCTGCGCTAGGAGTGACCACCATGCAACGGATCGCCATCCTCGGCGGCGGCGTCGGAGGCACCCTCACCGCCAACCTCCTGGCGAAGAAGCTCCGCCGCGCCGTCGACGCCGGCGAGGTGGAGATCATGGTGGTCGACTCGACGGGCAGCCATGTCTACCAGCCCGGGTTCATGTACATCGCCATGGGCGGTGAACGGGCGGCCAACCTCGCCCGTCCGGAGCGCTCCCTGCTCGACAAGCGGGTGACGCTCGTCGTGGGTGACGTCGAGCGCGTCGATGAGGCGCGTCGGCAGGTCCATCTCGTCAACGGCCTGACGCTCGGCTACGACCACCTCGTCCTCGCGACGGGCTCGCGGATCGTGCCCGAAGCCATCGAGCACTTCGATGAGGAGGCGCATCACTTCTACACCGCCGAGGCGGCCGCAAAGCTGCGCGCCGCGCTCGACCGGTTCACCGGCGGGAGGATCGTCATCGGGATCGCCGGGATGCCCTACAAGTGCCCGCCAGCCCCGCTCGAGGTGGCCTTCCTCATCGAGTCGGAG
>DATBMM010000099.1:0-2307 GCA_036554825.1 Candidatus Limnocylindrales bacterium | reverse complement strand
AGCGAGGGCCGGTCCGACGCGAGGCCGACCTCGAAGCGGAGCTTGTCGACGACGAGGAGCGCGGCGATCTCGCGGATGCGGCTCTTGACCGGCTCGAGCGCGACCAGGTCGTGCTCGAGGTCGTCCAGGACCGCCTGGACGTTCGACTCCCAGAGGACTGCCTGGATGTCGAGCGCGCCGGCGGTGCTCTCGGGCTGGACGGTCATGCGCCGGGCGCCTCGCCGTTCGTCGTGGACGCGGCGTACCGGCGGCCCTTCGGGCGCTCGGTCGCGTACGGGCTGAGGGTGTACCGGATCTGCCGGTCGGCCTTCTCCTGGCGCTCGAGGCGGAACCCGGGCTCGTCGGCCGGGCGGTTGACGATGAAGCTGAGCGCGGTCGTCTGCCGGCCGAGGCTGCGGTCGTAGGCGCTCACCTTCACGTACACGTCGGGGTGCGCCTCGCGGCAGGCGCGCACCTCGCGCATGGCGATGTCCATCTGGTCGAGCTCGAGGTCGAAGAGCGGCAGTCCCCACATCTCCCAGTAGGAGTTCCGGGGATGCGGGTCGTCGGTGTACTCGACCAAGATCGCCCAGCCGTGCTCGAGCGAGTAGCGGATCTGGGCCTCGATCTCCTCGTCGGTGAAGTCGGGAAGGTAGGAGAACGTTCCTTGGGTGATGCGCACGAGAGGCCCTCCGGGGTCTAGTAGGCGGCGGTCGGGGTGACGACCAGGTCGGGCGTGTCGGTGGACTCGAAGTCGAAGGTGATGTCCTTCCACACCTCGAGCGCGGCGTCGAGCTCGGGGCAGCCTCGCGCGGCCTTCTCGAGGATGTCCGGGCCCTCCTGGTAGTAGTCGCGGCCCTCGTTCCGGGCCTGGATCATCGCCTCGACGGCGACGCGGTTCGCGGTCGCGCCGGCGGCGATGCCCATCGGGTGGCCGATCGTGCCGCCGCCGAACTGGAGCACGACGTCCTCGCCCAGGTAGTGGAGGAGCTGGTGCATCTGCCCGGCGTGGATGCCGCCGGAGGCGACCGGCATGACCGCCGGCAGCGACGCCCAGTCCTGGTCGAAGTAGATGCCCGTCTCCGGGTTCGTCGGGATGAAGTCCTCCCGGAGCGTGTCGTAGTACCCCTTGATCATGTGCGGGTCGCCCTCGAGCTTCCCGACGACGGTGCCGGCGTGGATGTGGTCGACGCCGAGGAGGCGGCACCACTTGGCCAGCACGCGGAAGTTGACGCCGTGGGTCTTCTGGCGCGTGAAGGTGCCGTGGCCGGCGCGGTGGAGGTGGAGGATGACCCCGTTCCGCCGCGCCCACCGCGACATGGAGGTCAGCGCGGTGAAGCCGACCGTGAGGTCGACCATGACGATGATGCTGCCGATCTCCTTCGCGAACTCGGCGCGCTCGTACATCTCCTCCATCGAGGCCGCCGTCACGTTCAGGTAGTGGCCCTTGACCTCGCCTGTCTCGGCCGAGGCGCGGTTCACGGCCTCCATGGCGAACAGGTAGCGGTCGCGCCAGCGCATGAACGGCTGGCTGTTGATGTTCTCGTCGTCCTTCGTGAAGTCGAGCCCGCCGCGCAGCGCCTCGTAGACCACGCGCCCGTAGTTCTTCGCGGAGAGGCCGAGCTTCGGCTTCGTCGTGGCGCCGAGCAGGGGCCGGCCGAACTTGTCCAGGTACTCGCGCTCCATGACGATCCCGTGCGGCGGCCCCTGGAACGTCTTCACGTACTGGGTCGGGATCCGCAGGTCCTCGAGCCGCAGCGCCTTGAGCGCCTTGAAGCCGAAGACGTTCCCGATGATCGACGAGGTCATGTTGGCGATCGAGCCTTCCTCGAAGAGGTCGAGGTCGTACGCGATCCGCGCCAGGTACTGGTTCTCGGCGCCCGGGACCGGGTCGACCTGGTACGCCTTCGCCTGGTAGTGCTCGTGCGCGGTCAGGCGGTCCGTCCAGACCACCGTCCACGTCGCGGTCGAGGACTCGCCCGCGACGGCCGCCGCCGCCTCGATCGGGTCGACGCCCGGCTGCGGCGTGATCCTGAACGCGGCCAGGACGTCCGTGTCCTTCGGCTCGTAGTCCGCGTCGTAGTACCCCATCTCGGCGTAGGGCGTCACGCCCGCCGCCCAGCGGCTCTTCTTGGCGGTCCCTGAAGCTGTCGGCGTCACCACGACCCTTTCCTCGACGACCAGTCGTTCGAGGGTAGAACGCGAAACCAGCGGAGACAAATGAATCTTTCCGTCAGATCTATAGAGCGCGATCTATAATTCGGCCATGGCGATCACCCTGAACCAGCTGTCCGGTTTCCTCGCCGTCGCCGAGACGGGGTCGGTTTC
>DATBMM010000057.1:0-6727 GCA_036554825.1 Candidatus Limnocylindrales bacterium | reverse complement strand
ACGTCCTCGTCGGCTGGCGTCACGTTGTAGTCCCCTGCGAGCACCAGCGGCTCCGAGGTCGAGCGCGTCTCGTCGAGCCAGCGGCGCACGCGCTCGAACCAGCGCAGCTTGCCCTCGTAGAACGGGCTGCCAACGACCCGGCCGTTCGGCGCGTACAGGCAGACGAGCCGGATCCCGCCCACCACCGCCGAGAGCATCCGCGCCTCGTCGAGGGGGTTGAAGTCGTCCTCCTGCAGGCCGGCCGCACCCGGTCCGCTGTCGCGGACGGGACCGTCGCCGAAATTGGTGACGACCTGGTCGATGCCGAGACCGTCCCGGGCCGCGATCGCCACGCCGTTCCAGCGCCCCTCGCCGTGATGGACGAGGTCGTAGCCGGCCATCCCGAACTGCATGACGGGCGCGTCGTCGTCGGCCAGCTTGGTCTCCTGCATCAGCAGGACGTCGGGCTCGGCGCGAGCGAGCCACTTCTCGACCGCCTCCATCCGAGCGTTGAGCGAGTTGACGTTCCAGGTCGCGATCCGCATCGGCGGGCTCAGTACCGGCGGCCGCGCTGGCGGGTGAGGTCGAAGGTGGCGGTCTCCGCGACCGCCATCACGGCCATGGTCCCGGCCTGGACGGGATCCGACACGACGAGGTCGACATGCTCGGTGATCGAGCCGACCATGTTCAACGCGATGATCGGGATGCCGACCGAGCGCAGCTCGTCGGCCGCGGCGCTGATGTCGCCGCCCATGATCGACCCGGCCAGCACCAGCAGGCGGGCACGGGGCAGGTCCGCCACGGCGCGGACCGCCGCTGCGATGTCGGCCTCGCCGACCAGGGGGATGGTGTCGACCGAGATGCGCTCACCGCGGAGGTTGTGCCGATCGGCCTCGCTGACCGCGCCGAGGGCGACCTGCGCGACCTGGGCGCCGCCCCCGACCACGATGATCCGCTTGCCGAACACCGTGCCGAGCGCGCGCGTGCGGTGGATCGTGCGGACCTCCTCGATCGCCTCGAGGGCATCGACCAGGTCGTCTTCGGTCGCGCCCTCGACTTCGAGCTCGATCTCGACCAGCGGCGGATCGTCGTCGATGGGCCGGACCGTCGACAGGGTCCGGATCCGCCCGCCGATCGCGGCGGTCGCAGCGGCGATCGTCGAGGTCGCCTCCAGCCCGTCGACGATGTCGAAGCGGATGGCGGCCGTCGAGGCCGCGGCGCGTCGGGCCATGCCGTCCGGGTCGCGCGTCAGGGGAGGGAGCCGCGTCCGGACGCACCCGGCCGGAGGTCGCCGACCGTCATCGACTCGGGCCGCATGTCGCCGGTCGGGTCGTGCTCCTCGAACGCCAGACCGAGGCTCTCGAACGCCCCCCGCGTGGCGACCGGATCCGACGTGGTCAGCATGAGCGCGCCATCGGTGTCCTCGGCGACCCCGACGATCCCCGTGATGTTCACGTTGCGCTCAGCGAGCGCTGTCGCGACCCGGGCGAGCGAGCCTGGCTGATCGGCGAGCTGGACCGTGAACCAGACCGTCACGCGGGCACCTCCTGTGGCCGTCGATGGTACCCGGTCGGACGCCTGCGCTAGGCTCGCCCGTATGCCCTCGGCGGAGATCCAGGTGTTCGGCCTGGAGAAGGATCAGGCCACGCGCGCTGCCCTGCGCTTCTTCAAGGAGCGCCGGGTGGCGGTCTCGTTCGTCGACCTGCGCAAGCGGTCGATCGCGCCGGCCGAGCTGCGACGGTTCGTCGAACGGCTGGGCGCCCGGGCGATCCTCGACGAGACGTCGCGCGGGTACCGCGAGGGCGGCCTCGGCTACATGCGTCTCGACGACGCGGACATCGTGCAACGTCTGCTCGATGACGCCTCGCTCCTGCGGCTGCCACTCGTCCGGAACGGCAGCGAGGTCACGGCGGGACGCTCGGAGTCGACCTGGACGGCCTGGATCAGGGCCGGGGCGGGCGGCGCCGCGCGCTGACCAGGAGCGCGACCCCGACAGCGATGGCGACGACACCGACGATCGCCCAGCGGACGTCGTCGACCATGAAGCTCGACCCTCGCAGCAGGCCGAGCCCCTGGCCGATCCAGACCAGGCCGACGGCAGCCAGCAAGGCGCCTGCGACGACACGGCCGCTCATCGTGGCTCCGTGGCGAGGTCCGTGGATGGCATCCTTCGCATCGTGACCGACAAGACCGATCGACGTCGACTCGGCCGGGTGACCATCCGACCGGGTGCCAAGCCGCTGGCCGGGCGCCGGATGACCCGGACCGAGGATGAGGCGCTCCTCCAGCGGACCACGCGACCCGATTTCCTCGACTCCGACCCGTGGCGCTCCCTGCGGATCCTGTCCGAGTTCGTCGAGGGGTTCGACGCGATGGCCGAGGTCGGCCCGGCGATCAGCGTCTTCGGATCGGCACGGACGAAGCGGACGCACCGCTACTACGCGATGGCGCGCGACCTCAGCAGGAAGCTGGCCGAGGCCGGCTACTCGGTCATCACCGGCGGTGGCCCGGGGATCATGGAGGCCGCCAACCGCGGCTGCCAGGAGGGCGGACGGCTGTCGATCGGCTGCAACATCGAGCTGCCGATGGAGCAGGGACTCAATCCGTACGTCGACCTGGGGATCGAGTTCCGCTACTTCTTCGCTCGCAAGGTCATGTTCGTGAAGTACGCCGACGCGTTCGTGATCTTCCCCGGTGGGTACGGGACGCTCGACGAGCTCTTCGAGGCGCTGACGCTGATCCAGACGAACAAGGTCCAGGACTTCCCGGTGATCCTGATGGGGTCCGACTACTGGGGCGGGTTGATCGACTGGATCAAGGCGTCGCTCCTGGCCGAGGCCGCGATCAAGCCCGAGGACGTGGACCTGCTGCGCCTCACCGACGACCCCAAGGAGACGGTGCGCATCATCCAGGCGTACGCCCGGTCCCATCGCGACACCGCCGCCGCGGCCGCACCGGGCACGAAGCCGATCAAAGAAAAGGACGTCAAGAAGCCCGCGGCGAAACCGGAACAGGCCGAGACGTAGGGCTCGTTCCGCGGCTTGTGGCCGGCGATCCCTGCCAGATGCTCACCAGACGAGCGTTGGTCAGCCGATTCCCGCCAGATGTCCGATCCGCGGCACAGATGTCAATCCCGGGCCTGTCGTCCTGCATGACGCCCCGAGTACCGGCCACCAGCGGCTGACGAGTGCTCACCTGCTGGACATCCGTCAGAAAACGAGGACGCGCCGGGCTGGTCGGCGGTCCTCAAGCGCACGGATCAGGGATCTGGACGAGAGGAGCGAGCGATCGGTCGACCGAGGTCACCAGGTCGGGGTTTGCCATCGCGCCAGCCTCGACCACCATCGTGACGTCCCCGCCAGTAAGGCCGTAGCGTCCGACCTCCTCGCACGCCTCCGTGACCAGCAGCACCAGTCGCGTGGCACCTCCCTCATCGACAGGGCCGACGCCTGCCCCGTTCGCCGGCACTCGCCACGCCCGATCGCGCCCGTCCAGGACGCGTAGGACGTAGCCGACGCTATCGTGATTCTCGACAGCGATCGACAGGGCTGGAGCACACGCGGCGACGAGCCACACGGCCAAGGCCAGCATCGCGCCGATCGCTCTGGTCATGCACCTCCTCCCTCTCGATCAGCCTGGGATCGCGACCTCGATCATCCCGTCGGTGATGCGGACCGGGTAGTACCGCAGCCGGCGCACCCGGGTCAGCCGACGTGCCTCGGCCTTCTTACCGGGCGGGTCGACCTTCGGGTCACGGCCGGCGGGTGACCACGTGGGGTGGTACACCCCGTCGGCGTCGAGTCCGCCCGTGGTCGGCATCTGCGCGGTATCGCCACTGGCGAGGTCGAATCGGCCCTCGTGGAGCGGGCAGGCGACGATGCAGCCGTCGAGCTCGCCGATCGACAGCGGCGCCGACATGTGCGGGCAGCGATCGTCGGTCGCGAACACGCCGCGGTCCGTGTTGACGAGCAGGAGGTCGAGCTCGCCGACCGTCACCCGGCGCATCGTGCCGGTCGGGAGCGCCGCCACCTCGAGGAACGGGCGGAACGGCGAGCCAGCCGTACCGACGGCCTGGAGCCGGGGTGGGCATGGCGCGGGGCGCACGTCGGTGGTCGATGTCATCGAGCGCATCCTAGTGCGGAACGAGGAACGGCCCCGGTGGCGGTGCCACCGGGGCCGTCGCGGCGTGCGCGTCGAATCGATGTCAGTCGGCAGCCGGCGCGCTCGTCAGTCGAGCGCGGCCTTCCGGGGCATGGGCCCCCGGCTCGTTCGTGGCGCGGAGCGGCAGCTCCTTGATCGCCACGGCCGCGAGGAGCGCGACGACCGAGCCGGCCACGCCCAGCCAGAACGTCTGGCTGACGGCGAGGCTGAAGGCTCCGTGGATGCCTTCGACGATCGCCGGGATCGACGGCCGAACCACGTCCTGGAACTGCGCCGGGATGTTGGCCAGGATCGCCGCCCCGAGGTCGCCCACTCCGGTCAGCTGGTCGAAATCGAGGGAACCGCCGGCCTGGCCGAACCCGGCGATGACCTGTGATGGCACGCCAGCGGCGGCCAGCTGCGGCATGAGCTTCTCCTGGAACGTCGTGCCGAAGATCGTGCCCACGAACGCCAGCGCGATCGAGCCACCGATCTGGCGGAAGAACGTGAGGTTCGACGTCGCCACCCCGAGCTGACGGAACGGGACAGCGTTCTGGATCACGATCGTGAACACGGAGAACGTCGGGCCCACGCCGAGACCGGCGAGGAACATCCAGCCCCACACCACCGCCAACGGGGTGTCCTTCGTCAGCTGGGTCATCAGCAACATCGCGACGCCGATGACCGCGATCGATCCGACGAGCAGCCACTTATAGCGCCCGGTGCGAGCCACCGCGATGCCCGACAGGATCGAGCTCGCGATGAGCCCGATCACGAGCGGCAGGGCCGCCAGCCCCGAGTTCGTCGGGCTGAATCCCTCGACGACCTGGAACCAGCGCGGGAGGAAGACGATCGCGCCGAAGAACGCGAACGCCGCGAAGAACACCGAGACCATCGACGCCGAATAGGCGCGGCTCTTCCACAGCTCGAGCGGGACGATCGGCTCCTTGGCGCGCCGCTCCGCGAGCGCGAAGAGCACGCTGCCGATGACGCCGATGAGGATGAACCCACCCACGGTCGGGTCGGTCCAATCGCCGAACTGCTTGTTCGTGAGCCCGACGAGCAGGAACGAGATGGCGACGGTGAAGATCGCGCCACCAAGGATGTCGAAGTCGCGGGTCGCCGACGGCGTGCGCACGACCGGCAGGAGCCGCTGGATGACCAGCAGGGCGACGATCCCGATGGGGATGTTGACGTAGAAGATCCAATGCCAGCCGACGTTCTCAGTCAGGAACCCGCCGATGAGCGGACCGGCGACGAATGCGAGGCCGAAGACGGCGCCGAACAGGCCCTGGTACTTGCCGCGCTCGGCGGGCGTGAACAGGTCACCGATGACGGCCAGCGCCACCGGGAACAGCGAGCCGGCGCCGATGCCCTGGAGGCCTCGGAAGAGGATCAGCATCGCCATGTCCTGGCTCAGGCCGGATAGGGCGGAGCCGACGAGGAAGATGACGATGCCGATCATGAAGATCGGCTTGCGCCCGTAGATGTCCGAGAGCTTGCCCCAGAACGGGACGCTGATGGTGCTGGTGAGCAGATAGATCGTGACGGCCCAGACGTAGAACTCGTTGCCCGACAGCTGGGTCACGATGGTCGGCAGCGCCGGCCCGACGATGGTCTGGTCGAGGGCGCCGAGGAACAGACCGAGCATGACCGCGAAGAGGATCTCCATCTTCGCGCGCTGGCTCAGGCCGAGGGCGGGGTCTTCGGCGAGGGACGGTGTCCGCTCGTCCGAGGACGGGAATGCGTCCATGAGGTCAGTCCTTCCGTCGGGTGTGTGGCTGTGTGGTCGGCTCGACACCCTGCAGGGTCGACGAGGATCGTGGAGCCGAGATGGAGCCGGCGTGGTGATCGGCGGGTGGACCGCCGGTGGTCTCCGCGAGGGCGTCCCGCAGCGCGGCTGCGGCCTGAGCGAAGCCCGCGAGCTTCGAGCGGTCGATGCGACCCAGGACCGAGCGCAGCAGGTCATCGCTCAGTGCGTCGATCTCGCCGAGGATCCGCTCGCCAGCCGGGGTCACCCGGATCAGGACGATGCGGCGGTCCTCCGGGACCCGCGTCCGGTCCACGAGCCCGCGCTCCTCGATGCGGTCGATCAGCCCCGTCGCGTTCGAGAGCGAGACGTTCAGCACATCGGCGAGCCGGCTCATCGTCATCTGGCCGTTGCGCTGCAGCAGGTACAGGATGTGCAGCTGGGCCATGCTCAGCCCGAGTCGGAGCACCCGCTCGCTGGACGCGCACTTGAGCATCGTCATCGACGCCCGGAAGTCGGCGATGATGTCGGTGTACGGGTCCGATGTCGTGGTCGGCGTTGGCCTCGGGCCGCGGATGGCCGGCTTCGTCGCCATAGTTCGTGTCACATGAACTATCCTACTCGTCCAAATCATCATGTCAACATGGATGATCAACATCGTACGCAGGAGCCTCGATGCGATACGCCCTGATGCTCGAGCCCCAGCAGGGGATGAGCTACGCCGATCAGCTGGCGTCGGCGAAGCGCGCCGAGGCCAACGGCTTCGACGCGTTCTTCCGATCCGACCACTTCGCGAGCTTTCCCGGCGAATCCGGGCAGCCGACGACCGACGCGTGGGCGGTCCTCGCCGGCCTGGCC
>DATBMM010000043.1:0-3822 GCA_036554825.1 Candidatus Limnocylindrales bacterium | reverse complement strand
CTCGGTGATCTTGTCGCTGATCGCTGCACCGACCCCGGGGATCTTGGGTGGGTCGCCGTCGCGGTAGGCGGCGACCAGGTCGATCGGGCTACGACCGATCGCGTCGGCCGCCCGGTGGTAGGCGACGGTCTTGAAGCGGAGCTCGCCCTTGACCTCGAGCATGTCGCCGATCTCGTGGAAGATCCGGGCGAGGTCGCCGTTGGTCAGGTCGCGCGGCTGGTCCTCGTCCTCGGCCTGGAGATCGGCATCCGCGGGATCCAGATCGGGGTCATCCGGACGGATCGGGGGCTCCTCGGCGTCGAGCTCGGCCTCGGGCGCCGCGGGCGGCGGTGGATCGGTGCGGGCGACGCGGCGAGGCATGCCGGCGAATGGTAGCCGGCTCGACGCGATGTCAGCCCAAGAGATGTCAGCCCAAGACACGTCCTGGGGATGAGGCTGGGTCCGGCTTACGCCGCCACCACCCGGTCGCGGCCGCCGCGTTTGGCGCTGTACAGGTTCTGGTCGGCGATCCGGAGCAGGTCCTCGATGCTCGCGTCGGGCCCGGTGCCCACCGCCACCCCGATCGACACGCTCACCGGCGGCACCCCCAGCTCCCCGAGATCCATCCCGCGGACGGCGGCACGGATCCGCTCCCCGACCTCGACCGCCACTCCGGGGGCGGGGCTCCGGAGCAGCACCACGAACTCCTCACCGCCGAACCGGGCGGGGACGTCGTCCTCGCGAACCGCCGACAGGATGGCCGTCGCGACCCCACGCAGCACAACGTCGCCGGTGGCGTGACCGTAGCGGTCGTTGAGGACCTTGAACCGGTCGATGTCGACCATGAGGATGCCGACCGCATCGTTTGCGCGGCGGCCCTGGGCCAGTAGCCCCACGAATTCGTCGAAGTAGCGGCGGTTGGGGAGCCCGGTCAAGGGGTCGGTGGAGGCGCGCGCCTCGGCGTCGCGGTGTGAGAACGCCCGTTCCAGGGCCGCGGACGCCTCGATGGCGGCGCCGTTGAGGATCCGGCGGGTCGAGTCGGTCCACGCCGTCCCGACCCGACGCGACACGACGATCGCGCCGACGACCCGGCCACCGACCGTGAGCGGCGCTGCGAGCACCTGGCCGAGGCCATAGACGTCACGGACCCGCCGGGCGATCCGGTCGGCGACCTGCCCCGGCGTGGCCGGACGGCCGCGGATCGGGTCGTCGATGTCGCTCAGCGGCAAGGGCGTCGAGTGGGTCGGGATGCCCGGCCGGAGGCTGACGAGGTGCGCGGCCAGCGATCGGCCGGTCTCGTCGCGCCGGACGACCACGACGTGGTCCGCGGCCGTGACGTCGCCGAGTTCCTCGGCGATCGCGTCGACGATGGCATCGGGCGACACGGACCGTGACAGGCCGCTCAGGATGCGGGCGAACGACTCGGCCTCACCACGCCGGCGCGACTCGAGTCCGGCCACGGCCGAGCCGTGGACCACGGCAGCACCGCCGGCCACGAGCACGACGAGCAGCAGGAGCACATCGACGACCGATGCGCCGGGCGCGAGGACGCCGAGGAGCACCAGGAAGGCCAGCAGCAGGAAGGCGCCGGAGAAGGTCCACCATGACCGGCGGATCCGGCGATCCGACGGATCCATCGAGCGCGCGGTGCGCGGGGTGGATCGGCTCACGTCGGGAATACAGGATGCGGCCGGCGGGAGCCGGCGTCCACTAGGCCGGCCTAGTACCGATGGCGGCGAGGTCCTGGTACTTCCGTCCTAGTCGGGTCGTGATGCACCCGCCGCCGACCCGCGGCCGTCACGCTTCACCTGGTAGAGCGCGCGATCGGCGCTGGCGATGAGCTCGGTCGCCGTCCGCCCATCGGCAGGGAAGGTCGCGGTCCCGATCGATGCGGCGATCGGCACGGGGCCGCGCTGTTCGCCGACGAACGGCTGGTCGCGGAACGCCTCGACGATCCGGGTCACGGCGTGGGCCGCCTCCCGCGCGTCGGTCTCGGGCAGGATCACGGCGAACTCGTCCCCACCGTAGCGGGCGGGCACGTCCGATGCACGGAGCGTGGCCTTGATGAGCTCCGCGGCCCAGGTCAGCACGCGGTCGCCGAACAGGTGCCCGAACGTGTCGTTCACGAGCTTGAAGTCGTCGAGGTCGAGCATCAGCACGCTGAGCGGCTGCTTGTTCCGCTGGGCGCGCACGACCTCTTCCCCCATCCGCTCGTGCAGGTACCGGTGGTTGAAGAAGCCCGTCAGCGGATCGCGGTCGGCTCGCTTGCGGGCGTCCTCGTACAGACGCGCGTTCTCGAGCGCCATCGCTGCCTCGTTGGCCATCGTCCGGGCCACCTCGAGTTGCTGGGAGTCCCAGGTGACCGCTGACTTCGAGAAGAGCTCGACGAGACCGATCGCCTGCCCCTTGGCGACGAGCGGGAGCATCACCAGCATGCGCATCCCGTCGCGCTTGAGCAGCTCGACCTCGGCCTTGTCCGCCAAGGGGTCCCCGGTATCGACGATGGCGGTCACGCCGCGTTCGAGGACGCGCAGCGTCTCGGGGAAGTTGGCGATCTCGAAGTACGGCTGGAGCTCCTCGGGCGGCAGCGGCGGGAAATAGCCGAGCGACTCGATCCGGCCGGACGGGCGATCCCAGTAGCTGATGGCGCACTCGTCGACGCCCATCGCGCGGGCGAGGTGGCCGGCCATGAGGTTCGCGACCTGCCGCGGGTCGAGGCTCTCGGACAGCTCGCCGCTCATGTCGAGCAGGCGGCGCAGCTCGCGGGTCAGGTCCTGGCTCCGGGTCAGCAGCCGGGCGGTCTCGAGCGAGGTGGCGGCGTGGTCGGCGAGGATCTTGAGCAGCCGCAGGTCGTCGCCGTCGAAGCCGTCGAGGCCGAGCTTCGAAAGCGTGATGACGCCGACGGTGACCTCGTCGTAGCGCATCGGGACGACGAGCATCGATTCATCGATGTCGTCGGTGCCGGCGATCGTCGCGCCACGCGGGTCGCGGTTCGCGTCGTTGATGAGCAGCGGCTCGCCGTGGAGCGCCACCCATCCCGTGAACCCCTCGCCCAGCCGGCAGCGCAGCAGGTCGAGGTCGACCTCGTTGTAGGCACCGACGCGGCCCTCGAACGCGATCGGGACGACGAGGTCGGGCGGCTCGAGGAGGTACACGCGAGCGTTGTGGTAGTCGATGATCCGGCGCGTCTCCTCGACGATGGCGCGACCGACCGCCTCGACCGACGTCGCCCGACTGAGCCGCGCGGACGCCGCCTGGAGCACGCCCAGTTGCGCGGCGCGCGCCTCGGTCTGGGCGAACAGCTCGGCATTGGTGAGGGCGATGCCGGCGTGCGTGGCGAGCGTCGTGATGAACGCGATGTCGTCGGCCGTCCACTCGCGCGGCTCGCGGGTGCACGCCGAGAGTGCACCGATCACCCGATCGTGGTGGGTCAGCGGGGCGACCAGGTCGCCAGCGTATTCGACGATGCCCGTGTAGCGCTCCACACCGGAGTCCGGGTCGGTGCGGGCGTCCACCCAGGCCCGCACCTCGCCGGTCCGCAGGACCTGGTGGGCCCATCCGTCGTCGCTCGCGATGACCGGCAGCCGTGCGGCGACGTCATCATCGATGCCCGCCCACGCGGCGAGCTGGAGGCGATCGTCGCGGAGGAGACGGATCGTGACGTAGTCGACCCGAAGCGCCCGCTTGGTCTCGTCGACGATGGTCCGGAAGAGCTCCTGGCGGTCGTGCGAGGCGGCCAGCTTCTCGGCGATGCCGAGCAGGCTGTCGAGGCGCTCGGCGAGCTCCGATTCGAGTACGGGCGACGGCTCGTCCCGGGGGAGTGCCGGGCCGTCCGAGACGGCG
>DATBMM010000300.1:0-6758 GCA_036554825.1 Candidatus Limnocylindrales bacterium | reverse complement strand
CGCGGCTCCGGTCGCGATGCGCGGGTCGTCACCGTCGACCAGGAGCTCGGCACCGGTCTCGATGGCGTACGTCTCCGAGGCGCCGCGCGCGTCGTCGAAGTCGTCGCCCTCCTCGATCACCGTCGCGCCGAGCGCGCGCATCCGCGCGACCTTGGCACGGTTGGCGTTGCGCGACGTGAAGACGACGGCCGGGATGCGGAGCGCCCGGGCGGCGTACGCCACGCCCTGCCCGAAGTTGCCGGCCGAGGCGACCACGACCGCCTGGTCGGGGCCGATCCTCCCCTCCCCCGCCAGGCCATGGATCGCGACCCACGTGCCGCGGCCCTTGAAGGTGCGGATGGGGTTGACCGTCTCGACCTTGACCACCACCGGGACGCCGAGCCTGCCGCTGAGCCCGTCGTGGACGTACTGGGGCGAGCCCGTGAAGACCGGATCGATCACCGCAGCGGCCGCACGGATGGCCTCGGGCGTCAGCTCCGGGATCTCGACGTAGCGGTCAGCCATCGTGCGCGTCAGCCCGGGATCGCTGGCAGGAGCGGCGCCAGGTACGGGGCGAGCGCCCGTGCGAACGGCGTCGTCATGTGGTGAGCGTCGCGATACACGAGCACGCGGCCGATGACGGCCGGGCACGGCTCGGTCGGACACAGCCACGGCGTGGGGTCGATGAACGTCGCGCCGGTCTCCGCACTGACGGCTTGCTCGGTGGCGGTCCGCTCAGGCCCGATCGCCTTCGACCGTGGCGTGGCGCACGCGAGCGCGTCGTCGAGGTGGTCGGACAGGCAGACCGGCGCGTCGCGGCTGGGCCGCGGTGTGTCCCCGATGACGACGACGTCGCCAGCGACCTCGTCGATCGCACGGATCGACCGAGCGAGCGCCGGGCCCCAAAGATCCTCGCGGGCCCCCGCCTCGACGGCGGCCCCATCGACCCAGAACTGCCCGATCCGACTGTCCGAGATGACGACGAGCTCCGCCTGCTCGTCGGCGATGCGGTCGAGGACCTTGTCCCGCCAGGTCTCGCACTCGGCGTATTCGCGCTTGAGGCCCGTGTTGTAGACCGGCAGGTCGGCGACCGGACAGGCCGATTTGGTCAGCGAGATCAGCCGCCAGCCCTTCTCGTCCGCCAGGCGCTCGAACGTCGGGAACCAGTGCGCGGCATGTGAATCGCCGATCAGAACGACCGTGACGGCGCCATCGGGGCGGCCGTACACGCACTCGGGCGGGGTCGTCTCGCGCCACTCGGCGTGACAGGCGTCGGCGTAGATGACCGGGATGTCGTCGCGCACCGTGGCGAGCGATGGCACGAGGTCATTCGGGACGGGGCCGGCCGGCGTCGGAGCGATGGTCGGCGACGCTGCGGGTCCTGCCGATGGCAAGGCTGTGGGGCTGGCCGGCGCTCCGCTCGGCTCGCGCGTCGTCGGCGCCTGGCTGGGTAGGTCGACCGTCACGTCACCGGTCGAGCCGGCGGCGGTCCCCCGCACGCCGAACAGCAGACCGGAGCCCAGCGAGACGGCGGCGACCAGGACGCTGGCCCCGCCGGCGACGGCGAGCGATCTCGAGGGCCGGAGGCGCGTCGCGCGGCCGTGCCGGATCGGGTCCTCGATCCAGCGCCGGCTCGCCTCGGCCAGGACGAACGTGAGCGCGACGAGCCCGAGACGTGCCGGCCAGGGCAACGCGTGCCCCACGGCGGCCGCCGGCAGGACCAGGAGCGGCCAGTGCCACAGGTACAAGCTGTACGAGATCCCGCCGATCCAACGCATCGGCCCGATGGCGACCAGCCGCGACAGCGGGTTCAGCGGCTGGGGCAACCCGCCGGCGATGACGAGCGCTGCGCCGACGACCGGCAGCAGCGCGGCCGTGCCCGGGAATGGCGTCGCGGTGTCGAAGACCACGCCGCCGATCGCGATCAGCAGGAGGCCGGCACCGACGGCGACCGTCCCAAGCGGTGGTGGCACCCGGGCGATCCGGTGCATCGCCAGCGCCAGGGCCGCACCGACCGCCAGCTCCCAGGCCCGAGCGGGCAGCAGGAAGAACGCGAGCGGCGCGTCGGTCGAGGTCCAGGCGACGCCGAGGAGGAACGACCCGATGCCGACGATGCCGATGGTCAGCCCGATCCGCCGCAGGTTCGCGCTCCTGCCGGCGACGACGAACAGCAGCAGCGGCCAGAAGAGGTAGAACTGCTCCTCGACGCCGAGTGACCAGAAATGGAGCAGCGGCGACGGATCGAGCTCGGCCTGCAGGTAGTCGGTCGCCTGAAGGGCGAACCGGATGTTGCTGACGTACAGCGCGGCCGCCGCACCGTCGGCCGCCACATCGCCGACGCGCAGCGGCGGCAGCAGGACCGCCGACGCCAGCACGGTCAGCGCGATGACCACCAACGCCGCAGGCAGGAGGCGTCGCGCCCGGCGCGCGTAGAAGGCGGGCAGATCGACCCGCCCGGTCGCCTGCAGCTCCCGGATGATCAGGCCGCTGATGAGGAAGCCGGAGACGACGTAGAAGACGTCGACACCGATGTAGCCGCCGCCCAGCCCGGGGACCCGGGCGTGATACGCGAGCACCAGGAGCACGGCGATGGCCCGCAGGCCTTCGATGTCGGGGCGGAACGGCGCGCGGCCGTCGGTCGGTGGGGGCGATGCCACGGGAGGGATGGTACCCGCGACACCCGCGGTCGGTCCGGCGGGCTGCGCCACACACGAAAACGCCCGAAGGAACTCGGTCCGTAGTTGCCGGTATCGATTTGCACCGATACCGCCACTTGCGGTCCGTGCCCCTTCGAGCACGACCTACGGTAGCGGGCCGGCGGTGCCCCTGGGAACCAAGTTATCCACGAGATTCCAAGTTCGTGGCCCGTGGTCGGCCGATCTGTCCACCGTGAATCCACGGTCTGGTCGGGCAGGCGGTGGATGGGCCGGTGACGACGCGTCCAGCGGACATGCAAATGCCCGAAGGAACTCGATCACTAGTCGCTCCAGTCAATGTAAACACCGACCAGATCGCTAGATGTTCGTGCCCCTTCGGGCACGGCCAACGATACGAGACCCACTCCTGCGGCGACAAGGCACTTATCCACCAGATTCATCGCAATTCCGCGCCAGGACGATGCCTTGTCCACAGCGTTCCCACAGTCGGGGTCCCTATCGCTCGAGCGGCCAGGACACCTCGTCCGTCAAGGCCGGTCGACCATCGTCCTCGACGGTGAGCCGGCGCTCCTCGATCCCCTCGCTGTCGCGCAGGTGCCAGCCGTGGCGGGCGATGCGTTCGACCATCCAGCGCCGCGGCTGCGGATCGAGCGCGTCGTCGATGCGGAGGACCTCCAGCGTCGTGGTCGAGCCGACGACCATGCGGCGCTCCAGGCGCCGGACCGTGATGGTCGCGGACGCCGGCGAGCCGATCACCACCAGCTCATGGTCCGGGCTCCAGCGAAACGCCAGATGGCGGACGCCGTCGGCCCCGACGACGTTGCCGTGCATCGCCGACTCATCGCGCTCCGGGTGGAGCGTCAGCAGCCCGGCCCGGGTCGTCATCTCCAGCCGCGTGGCCCGGTCATCGGTCGAGGCCTCGAGGAGCAGCGACCGCAGCAGCTGGCCGTCGCGTTCGATGGCCTCCCGCCACCGGGTGCCGCGCTCGCCCTCTGCCTGGCTCCAGGTGAGGAGGTCTCCGGAGGTCGTCCGCGCGTGACCGCCGCGCCGGACGGGCGCCATGGTGATCGGCGTCCTCAGCGAACGCGGCGTCCGGCGACGGCCGGCTTCCGCTCCGTGCCGTCGATCGCGTCCGCCCAGCGCGACGCGGCGGCGACCAGCTCGCCCGCCAGCGACGGGGCGACGCGCCCGTGGATGCGCACGTCGCGCTCGCGGTACTCGATCTCGACCGTGCCGCGTTCGCGGACGCGCGCCAGCAGCTCACCGGCGGCGTACGGCAATGAGACGTCGACATCGACCCAGAGCGACGCCAGCAGCGCGGCCATCTCGGCCCGCAGGGTCTCCATCCCGAAGCCCGTCAGGGCGGACACGTAGACCGCGCCCGCGACGGCCGGCGCGACGCCCGAGCCATCCAGCGCGGCCCGGTCGATCAGGTCGGCCTTGTTGAAGACGACCAGTCGTGGCTTGTCCCCTGCTCCGAGCTCGTCGAGCACCGTCTGGACCGTCGCGCGGTGCTCCTCGGTGTGCGGGTCGGCGGCGTCGACGACCTCGAGCAACACATCGGCCCGGTTGACCTCCTCGAGCGTGGCCCGGAACGCATCGACCAGCTGGTGCGGGAGCTTGTGGATGAACCCGACGGTGTCGGTGACGATCGCCGTCTGGCCGTCACCGAGCTTCACCTGGCGGCTCGTCGGATCGAGGGTCGCGAAGAGCTTGTCCTCGGCCCGAGCGACCTCCGAGCCGACCAGCGTGTTGAGCAGCGTCGACTTGCCCGCGTTGGTGTAGCCGACGATGCCGACCGTCGGCCACAGGCGGCGATCGCGGCCACGTGCCGCGGTCGCTCGATGCTGGCGGACCTGGTCGACCCGCTGCTTCATCTTGGCGATCCGCGTGCGGATGACGCGACGGTCGGTCTCGAGCTGGCTCTCACCGGGTCCCCGCGACCCGATCCCGCCCTGGGTCCGCGACAGGTGCGTCCACAGGCGCGTGAGCCGCGGGAGCTGGTACTCGAGCTGAGCGAGCTCGACCTGGAGGCGGCCTTCGTGGGTCTGGGCGTGGAGCGCGAAGATGTCGAGGATGAGCCGGCTGCGGTCGATGACCTTGACGCGCAGCAGCTCCTCGAGCGAGCGCTGCTGGGCCGGCGATAGCTCGTCGTCGGCGATCAGCACATCGAACCCGGTCTCGCGACGGGCAGCCGAGAGCTCCTCCGCCTTGCCCTTGCCGATGTACCAGTTCGGGTCGACATGGCGGCGGTTCTGCCACTCGGCCCCGACGACGTCGGCACCGGCCGTCGTGGCGAGGTTGGCGAGCTCGGCGAGCGATTCCTGGGCGGTCCAGCCGTCCTGCCCGCCGGTGTCGACGGCGACGAGGAAGGCCTTCTCGACCGGTGGTTCGAGGTCGATCAGGTGTCGGGCCATGGGCCTGCAGGATACCGTGACCGTGAGCGAGCGACGGGTGACGCTCCTGTAACGCGGCGCGCACACCATCTGGTCGAGGAGGTGCCCCGTTGACCGACGCGCGGTTGCACAGCACCAAGCCCATCGATGACGAGATCCCGTTCGACGACGCACCGCCCGTGGATCGCGTCGAGCCGCCCCAGGAGGCGGACGCCCACGTCACGCCGGCCACGGCCGAGCGCGAGCGGCTCTCGCCGGACCCGGACGTCGAGCCGGCCCGACCGCCGGGTGACGATGCCGACCTGACCGGCGACGGAGGCGACACGCCGTGACCGATCGCCCGCCCGCGGCCGACCCCGCTGAGGACCTGCCGCTCGAGGACATCGTCGAAGTCCAGGGCGACGCCCCGCCCTCCGAGCAGGACGCCGTCATCACGCCAGACGAGATGGAGCGCTCCCGGACACCCACGAGGACCGAGCTGGACCAGGGCGATCCGATCCCCGATCCGCGGATCGACGGTGACGTCACGTCCCTGGACGGGCTTGAGCTTGACCAGCTGCGGGAGGACGAGACCCACGATCCCGGCGTCGCGACTCAGGAAGGGATCCCCTACGTCCCGCCGGTCGACCCCCCGGTGCGCAGCGATCCCGAGGCGGATGACGGCGTAGTCGTCGCGGCGGGCTTGGGCCTGGCCGCTGACGACGAGCCGTACGACCAGAACCACCGAGGTACCGACGAGACGCCTGAGCCCGAGCTCCGCGCCCGGATCCGCGAGGCGCTTCGGGCCGATTCCCTCACGAGTACCTTCGAGGACCGACTGATCGTCGGGACCCGTGGCTCCGTGGCCGTGATCCGCGGCGTCGTCGACGACATCGACGACGGCGATTCGATCACCGAGGTCGTTCTGCGGGTCGACGGCATCACCGAGGTCGTCGACGAGACCGAGCTCGCGGGATAGGCGTCAGCCGATCACCAGGCGTGCCAGATCGACGGCATGGTCGAAGGGGTCGGTGGTGGTCGGGTCCAGCCATGTGACGTCGCGCTCGGCGCGGAACCACGTGCGCTGGCGCTTGGCGAAGGTGACGTTGCGGCGAACGTCCTGCTCGATCGCGTGCTCGCGGGTCATGGTCCCATCCGCCACCGCCCACGCCTCGTGGTAGCCGATCGCCGAGAACGCCGGAAGCCCCGGGTCGAAGCGCTCGCGGAGCGCGAGGGCCTCCTCGATCAAGCCGCTGTCGAACTGCGCGCGAGCTCGCGCCGCGATCCGGCGCCGGTGCGCATCGCCCGGAACGTCGAGGCCGATCCAGGCGGACGGCCCCGGGTAGCCGCGAGGCCGCGGCCGTGGCCCGTCACCTCGCAGCTCGGCGATCTCCAGCGCGCGGATGACCCGACGCGGGTTTGCGAGGTGGATCTCGGCTGCCAGTGTCGGGGCGGTCGCTTGCAGCCGGGCAGCCAGTGGGTCCAGCCCCTCCGACGCGAACTCCGCCTCCAGCCGGGCTCGCACCGCTGGGTCATCGGGGAGCGCGTCGAGGTCGAGCCCGCGACCCACAGCGCGCAGGTACAGGCCGGTCCCGCCGACGAGCAACGCCACGCCGTCACGTGCCGCGAGGTCGTCGAGCACCCGGTTCGCGTGGGCGACGTAGTCGGACACCGCGAACCGCCGATCCGGGTCGACGAGGTCGAGACCCTCGTGCGGTATCCGTGCGCGGTCCGCTTCGGACGCCTT
>DATBMM010000202.1:0-1687 GCA_036554825.1 Candidatus Limnocylindrales bacterium | reverse complement strand
GAGGCATACACGTGGTACTCCTCGGGATACAGGACGTACTCGACCGTCCGTCCGAGGTGCCGGAGCGCGATGAAGTACTGCTCGTTGTCGGGTGCGGGGCAGCGCAGGTCGGCCTCGCCCTGGAGCATCAGCAACGGCGTCCGCACGTTCGCCACGTTGCGGAGCGGCGACTGGCGCCACAGCTTGTCGATCCCGTCGGGCGACAGCGGGTCACCCATCAGTGAGGCGCGGTCGTAGTCGGGGCCACCGTCCGAGTTCGCCCAGTCCGACACCTGGTTGGTGACGCCGTTCTCGGACACGGCCGCCTTGAACCGGTCGGTGGTCCCGACCAGCCAGTTCGCCATGAAGCCGCCGTAGCTCAGACCCATGACGCCAAGCCGGTTCGCATCGGCGAGCCCCATACCGACCACATGGTCGACAGCCGCATGGACATCGGCGGCATCGACCCCGCCCCAGTCGCCGAGCTGTGGCCGGATCCAGTCGGCGCCATAGGTCGCCGAACCGCGGATGTTCGGCAGGATGACGCGATAGCCGGCGGAGGCGAGGAGGATGACCTCGACGTGCGGGGCCGGCGACCAGGCCCCGAGTGGTCCGCCATGGACGTCGACGACGGCGGGGAGCGCGTCCTCGCTGGCCCCGGCAGGGGAGGCGATCCAGATGTCGATCGGACCGCCGGGACCCGGCGCGCTGACGAGCCGCATGTCCGGCATGTCCAGCGTGGCCTGCCACCGCGAACCGAACCGCGAGCGCGTACGTGGCACGGCCCCGACCCCCTCGGCGATGTCGACCGTCATGAGCTCCATGGCGCGCGTGCCCTGCGTCCCGAGCCAGGCGATGACATCGGGCGTGGCGGCGATGGTGTGCGTGACGAGCTCGCCGGCGGTGGCCGGGTAGCGGTCGGCCGCGGCGCCGTCTGCGTCCAGTGTGAAGACCCACGGCATCGACCGGCCGCGATCCGAGATGGTCGCGACGATCCGGCGGTCGTCGAGCCAGAACGGCCCGTGCTCGCCGTACACGAACCAGCCGGTCAGGTCCGAGTCGACCCAGTTGCCGACCGGGAGGTCCAGATCCGGCGCGATGAAGCGAGGCTCCCCCGGCCCATCGGCGGGACCGAGGATCACGCCCGGGATGTGGTCATCGGTCGGTTCCGGTGCGATGAGCCCCTGGGCGGCGATCCAGCGACCGTCCGGTGACCAAGCGGGGTGCACCGCCCAGCCCCCCGGGGCCAGCACCTCCCGCGGCGCCGCGTCCGCGACGTCGACATCGACGGCCCAGATGGTCGTCCGTGGGCGGAGATCGGGCTCGGGACCGCGATCGGCAGTGAAGGCGATCGTCCGGCCGTCCGGATGCCAGTCGATGTCGGCCACCCCCCAGTCGCCGCTCGTGATCTGCCTCGGGCGTCCGCTCGGCAGGTCGATGACGAAGAGGTGCGACCACCGGTCACGGTGCCCCTCCTCGTCCCAGCGCCAATCCGCCCGGGTGATGTGGCGCGCCAGCGGGCTCTCCGCGTCGGCGCCCTTGGCCGGCCCGCGCCGCGAGATGGGCCGAGCATGGCCAGCGATGAAGCGCGGCGGGTCGACTTCCGCCGTGAACGCCAGCCGCCGCCCATCTGGCGACCAGGCCACCTCGCCCACCGCCCCGTGCGCGCCCAGCCGCAGGGGATGCGCCCGATCCGGGCGCTCGAGAT
>DATBMM010000194.1:0-5120 GCA_036554825.1 Candidatus Limnocylindrales bacterium | reverse complement strand
AGCCTGACCCGCCAGGCACCCTCGCGGACCTCGAGCTCGCCGAGACCGGTCGCGCCGAGCTTGGCGATCAGCGCCGGGAGGAGCTCGGCAGTCAGCCGGTCGATGTCGGCGTGGTCGATCGATCGCTCGTTGCCGTCGCCGGCGTCGATGTCGCGCTGACGTCGCTGGGCCACGCGCTACACCTCCTCGCGAGCAGGCGGGTCGTCGTCGCGCGACCACACCTCGACGCCGACGAGACCCCGGCGAGCCGGATCGAGCAGGTCGCGCAGGCGATCGGCCAGGCTCCGGTCGACGCGCCCGGGGACCTCGGGACGGGCGACCTCAGTGTAGGCGCCCAGCGCCCGGTAGCGTCGGTATCTCTGCTCCACGACGGCATCGATCGGCATCGCCGCCAGCGCATCGAGCCGGTCGACGATGATCGCCCGCAGCCGGTCGGCGGTCGCCTCCGGTTCGTCATGCGCGCCCTCGCCCGGCTCCGGGACGACGATGTCGACGACGCCGAGGGCGTGCTGGTCGGCCGCCGACATGCGCATCGCGGCGGCGGCGGTCGCCGCCTCGTCCGGGGTCCGCCACAGGATCGAGGCGCAGCCCTCGGGGCTGATCACCGAATACACGGCGTTCTCGAGCGCGATGACGACGTCGCCGACGGCGATCGCCAGTGCCCCACCGGAGCCGCCCTCGCCGGTGATGACGGTCACGATCGGCGTGCGCAACCGGCTCATCAGCCCGATCGACCGGGCGATCGCCTCGGCGATGCCGCGCTCTTCCGACTCCGGCCCCGGATGGGCCCCGGGCACGTCGACGAACGTGACGATCGGCAGGCCGGCCCGCTCCGCCAGCTCCATGACCCGCATCGCCTTGCGATACCCCTCGGGATGGGGCATGCCGAAGTTGCGCCGGATGTTCTCGTCGGTGTCGGCGCCCTTCTGCTGGCCGATGACGGCGACCCGCCGGCCGTCGATCCGGGCCAGTCCCGCGACCACCGCGGCGTCGTCGCCGAACAGCCGGTCGCCGTGGAGCTCGACGAACTCCTCGGCCATGGCGTCCATGAACTCGAGCGTCCGTGGGCGACGCAGGCTGCGGGCGAGTTGCACCCGGGCCCAGACGTCGTCCTTCGCCGCCGCGTCCGGCGCGGCCAGCGCGACGGCCCCATCCTGATCGACGGCGGGGACGGTCGCGGGTGGGCTCGGGGCGGACGACTCCGCGTCCTCGTCGCCGGGCGTGTCGCCATTGGCCAGCTCGCCGACGCGGTCGGCCAGCGTGGTGAGGAAGGAGAACGGGCGGAACGCCGGGACCTCCTCGATGGGTTCCAGCTCCTCCACCGTGCCCCGGGCGGGCAGGAGGCGAAGGAGGCTGGCGAGCTCGTCGTGCAGCTCGGCCCGGGCGACGACCCGATCAACGAAGCCGTGGCTGAACAGGAACTCCGAGCGCTGGAAGCCAGGCGGCAGCTCGGCCGCGATCGTGCCGGCGGTCACGCGCGCCCCCGCGAACCCGATCAGCGCATCGGGCTCCGCGACATTCACGTCACCGACCGCGGCAAAGGACGCGAAGACGCCACCGGTCGTCGGGTCCGAGAGGACCGAGAGGTACGGCACGCCCGCGGCCCGCAGGCGCTCGATGGCCGCCAGGGTCTTGGCGAGCTGCATCAGCGCGAGCGTGCCCTCCTGCATGCGGGCGCCGCCCGAGGCGCTGACGACGATCAGCGGCACACGTGCGGCAAGGGCGTGCTCGGCGGCCCGGGTCACCTTCTCGCCGACGACCGCGCCCATCGAGCCGCCCATGAACCCGAAGTCCATGACGCACAGGGCGACCTCGTGGCCACCGATCGATCCGGTCCCCCACACCGCCGCGTCGCGCATCCCGGTCGCCATCTGCGCGGCCGTCAGCCGGTCGGGGTAGGGCTTCTGGTCGACGAACCCGAGCGCGTCGACCGACTGCAGGCCGGGGTCGCGCTCGGTCCACGTCCCGGGATCGAGCAGGTGGCCGATGCGGGCCTCCGCCGACAGCCGGAAGTGGTGCCCGCATGTCGTGCAGACCCGCATGTTCTTGTCGAGCTGCTTGTTGAACAGCATCGTCGAGCAGGTCGGGCACTTGGTCCACAGATCGGGCGGGTAGACGTCCCGGCGCGGGCGGAAGGACGGCAGCTTCAGCGGCATCAGATGAGCCTCGCCCGGGCGACCGCGCGGACCGCGCGGATCATCGGGTCGGACGCTGGTCGGTTCAGGCGCCAGGCGACATAGGCGGCACCGGCGAGCGAGATGGCCGCCGAGGTGAGCACGCCGCCGATGACGACCGGGCGTACCTGCCCGAGTCCACCGGGCGCGTCGCCGGGACGTCCGGGGCGCGGCAGTTCGACGATCGCGGCCGGCATCGGGTCGCGTGGCGCGGCGCCCGCCGGCCGGACGGCGGCTGCCGCAAGCCGAGCCGACAGGGCCTCCACGAAGCGGAACGACGGGTGGTAGCGCGGCAATCCGGCCGCGAGGGCGTCGGCGCTCTGGCGCAGGTCGACCGGGATGTCGGCCGTGTCACGCGGCTCCCGGGCGAGCAGCGACTCGAGGTAGCGGTCCACGACGAAGGCCTCGATCTCGCCGTCGCGCGCGGATGGCCGGAAGGTCACGCCCTCCCCTCGCCGCGACCGCGCAGCTCCTTGGCGACGCTCCGCAGCCCGCGGTGGATGAGGACCCGGACCGCGCCCTCGGATCGTTCGAGGACGGCGGCGATCTCGGCGGTCGACATCTCGTGGACGAAGCGCAGGATCACGGCACGGCGCCGGTCGCCGGTGAGCCGATCGACCGCCCGCCATGCGGTGGTGGCCGCTTCGCGCTCGACCACGGCGCGCTCGACGTCGAGCGGGTCGGGCGTGGCCAGCGCGAGATCGAGGGGCGCCTCAGGCCGACGGCGCCAGCGGCGACGGCGTTCGGCGACGACGTTGCGCGCGATCCGGAACAGCCAGACGCGGAACGTGGAGGCGTCACGGCCGTCCTCGACCCGGGCACGCTCCTCGAAGCGAGGCAGCGCCGCGAGCGCGGACAGGAAGGTCCGCTCTGTGGCGTCCTCGGCTTCGTGATGGTCGCCGAGCTCGTAGACCGCGAAGTTGTACACCTGCGCCACGTACTTCCGATACAGCGCGTCGAATCGCGCGGGGTCCGCCCGAGCCGCGTCCACGAGCGACCGATCGAGGTCGAGATGGGCAAGGCGGGGCGTGGCGGCAGCCCCCTCGGGCCGCGTCGACTTCCTCAATGCCGGTCGAGCCATCGCGTTACACCGCGCTGCGCGCCGGCGACGCGAGCCGCACGTGGGCGATCTCGCCGACCATCACCGACCGATCGCCGACGAGCAGCCCGCCCGTTTCGGTATCGACGCCGTCCGCTCGGACCGTCGTCCGACTGCCGTCGGAACCGATCAGGTCGATGTCCCGGGCGGTGGTCACCTGGCGCTCGGCCCAGCCCGGACCGTCGAACCGGCCCTCCCTGAGCTCCTCGACCGAGGGCCCGAGATCGGCGAGTAACGATCCGAGCACGGCCTCGTTGTCGATCGAGTGACCCGTGAGTGCCCGAAGTGACGTCATCGTGTCGGCCAGCCCGGCCGGGAAATCGTCGGGGGCCCAGTCGGTGTTCAGGCCGATGCCGATGACGACGCGCGGGTCGTCCGTCCCCAGGCCGTCGCTCTCGCCCAGGACCCCCGCGAGCTTCCGGACCCGATCGCCAGCGGCGACCACCAGGTCGTTCGGCCACTTGAGGCGGACCGTGCCCCACGCCCCACCGATCGCGGCATCGACCGCGTCGGCCATGGCCAGCGAGACCACTGCCGCGAGACGCCAGGCGTGCTCGGGCTGCAGCCACCGGGGTCGGAAGCCGAGCGACAGCAGCAGCGACGAGCCAGCCGGGGCCGTCCAGCTCCGGCCCTCGCGACCACGGCCTGACGTCTGCTCGTCGGCGATGGCGAGGCACACCTCTGGCGTCCCGTCAGCCAGCCAGCCACGCACGATGTCGTTCGTCGACCCGACGACATCGAAGCGCTCCTGGCGGCTGATGAGTCCCGGCATCGGTGGCGGCTCAGCCGGCCGCCGCGACCTCGACGGGCTCGGGTCGCTCGAGCTCGAACGCCGCGTGCAGGGCGCGCAGCGCGGTCTCGAGCTCGTCCTCCGCGATCATGCAGGTGATGCGCACCTCCGAGGTCGAGATCATCTCGATGTTGACATTCGCATCGGCGAGGGTCCCGAACATCCGCGCGGCGTAGCCCGGGGCGTTGTGCAGCCCGGCGCCGACGATGCTCACCTTCGCCACAGAGGCGTCGGTCGTCAGCTCGCGGGCGCCCAGCTCGCGGACGATCGGCTCGAGCGTCCTCTTGGCTTTGCCAAGCTCGACCTGTGGCACCGTGAACGACAGGTCGGTCTCCCCGCCGTGGCCGACGTTCTGGACGATCATGTCGATGTTCACGCCCGCACTGGCGAGCGGCTCGAAGATCGCCCGCGCGATGCCGGGCCGGTCGGGCACGGCCACGACCGTGACCTTCGCCACGTTCCGGTCGTGGGCGAGCCCGCGGACCTTGTTGCGCTGCTCCACGAGCGGGTCCTCCTTGATCAGCGTTCCTGGCGCGTCCTCGAACGAGCTCAGGACCTCGATGACGACGTCGTTGATCCAGCCGAGCTCGACGGCCCGGACCTGCATGACCTGGGCACCCTGGTGGGCCAGTTCGAGCATCTCCTCGTAACCGATGAGCGGCAGCTGGCGGGCGGGCGGCACGAGGCGCGGATCGGCCGTGAAGATGCCGCGCACGTCGGTGAAGATCTGGCAGCGATCGGCGCGGAGCGCTGCCGCGAGCGCCACCGCGGTCGTATCACTGCCGCCGCGGCCGAGGGTCGTGAGCTCCATCTCGTGCGCCTGGGCGGCGCTCTGGCCCTGGAAGCCTGCGACGATGACCACCTTGCCGCTCTCGAGCTCGGCGCGGATCCGTTTCGGTTCGACGCCGGCGATGCGGGCTCGACCGTACGTGCCGTCGGTGGTGATCCCGGCCTGCGGCCCGGTCAGGCTGATGGCCGGAACATCGATGGCGTGGAGCGCCATCGACAGGAGCGTCGCGCTCTGGTGCTCCCCGGTCGCAAGCAGGACGTCGAGCTC
>DATBMM010000127.1:0-8373 GCA_036554825.1 Candidatus Limnocylindrales bacterium | reverse complement strand
GCCGGCAGGACCAGGGATAGCGCGCGTCGGCTCATCGGGCAGGGACACTACCGGGCGCCGCGGGCACCGTCCAGACGCGTGCCGGTCGGCGGTGGACCGCGGGTATCATCGCGCCGTGGCCAGCGCCGCCCCGTCCGTCGGCCCCGCGTCTCGCCGCGGTCTCGCGGCCCTCACGCCGAGCGGCCGCGCGATCGTGCCGACCGCCTGGGCGCTGTACGACTTCGCCAACACGATCTTCAGCTTCGCGGTGGTGTCTGGCGCGATCGGCCTGTACCTGACCGACCAGTTCGGCCAGCGCGACGGCGGCGTGCTGCTGGCGGTCGCCGTGGCGTTGAGCGTCGGGCTCAACGCGATCGTGTCACCGGTCCTCGGCGCGCTGTCCGACCGGGGTGGACGGCGCATGCCGTTCCTGCTGCTGTTCACCGTCCTGTGCATCGGCGCGACGTTCTTCATCGCGGACGTCCCCGCGATGCTCGGTCTGGCCCTGTTCGTGATCGCCAACTTCGCCTACCAGGCTGCGCTCATCTACTACGACGCGACGCTCAAGACCGTCTCGTACCCGGACTCGCGGGGGCGGCTGTCGGGCATCGGGACGGCGATCGGCTACTGCGGGACGGTGGCGGTCGGGCTGCTCATCTTCCTGCTCGATGTGCCGGTGGTCGATCGGTTCCGGCTCGCCGCGCTGCTGTTCCTGGTCTTCTCGATCCCGATCTTCCTCGTCGTCCGCGAGGCTCGCGGGGAGGACGAGCCGCCGATCACGGCGCGCGACGTCGTCGCGTCGTTCGGCCAGCTCCGGTCGTCGATCGAGCACGCACGGTCGGTGCCGGGTCTCGGTCGGTTCCTGGTCGGCCGGTTCTTCTACAGCGACGCCGTGAATACCGTGATCGTCGTGATGAGCGTCGTGACCACCGAGGCGCTCGGTGTGTCCGACCGCGACGCCAACACGATCCTCCTGGGCCTGACCGTCGTGGCCATCGCGATGAGCTTCGCGTGGGGCTGGCTGTGCGATCGGATCGGTCCGAAGCGGACGCTCCTCGTGGTACTCGCCTCGTGGGCCATCGGGCTGCTCGTGGGTGGCATCGCGATCGGCCTCGGACCGGCCGGGCTCGGTCCGTTCCTCGTCGCCGGCGCCATCCTCGGCTCCGGGCTCGGTGGCGTGACGGTCGCCGACCGGGTCCTGATGATCCGGCTGTCGCCGCCCGAGCGGATCGGCGAGTTCTTCGGGTTGTACGGGCTGGTGGGCAAGGGCTCGCAGGTCATCGGGACGCTGCTGTACGGCCTGATCCTGTTCCTGTTCATCGACCGGATCGGCATCGGCGCGTACCAGGTCGCCGTCCTGAGCCTGCTCGTCACGATGCTGATCGGGGTGTGGCTCGTGTGGCCCGTGCGGGACGACTGGTCGGGCAGCGCGGAGGTCGCGCCCGTGGCGCCGCCCGATCGACTGTCACCGGCCAATGCGCCCGTGGAGCCGCGCGAGATCTAGCCCGCGTAGCCCGCCGGGTGTGCCCGGCGCCAGGCCCACGCCGAGCCCACCATCTCGTCGAGCGAGGGTCGCTGTGGTCGCCAACCGAGCACGTCGGCGGCGCGGTCGGCGGTCGCGACGAGCGTCGGCGGATCGCCCGGGCGGCGCGGCCCGATCTCGTGGTCGATCGGACGACCGACGGCGGTCTCAGCGGCCGCGAGGACCTCCAGGTTCGTGAAGCCGTCGCCGTTGCCGAGGTTGCAGACGAGCAGCCCGTCGTCGATGCCAACGGCGCCGGGCGCCGTCGCGGCGATCGCGCGCAGGTGGGCGTCGGCGAGATCGGCGACGTGGATGTAGTCGCGGACGTTCGTCCCATCGCGGGTCGGGTAGTCGTCGCCGAAGATCGTCACGGGCCGGCCTGCCTCGACCGCCGCGAGGATCGTCGGGATGAGGTGGGTCTCCGGATCGTGGACCTCACCGATGGCGTTCGTGGCACCCGCCACGTTGAAGTAGCGCAGCGACACGCTCCGGACGCCGTAGGCGCGGCCGTACCAGTCGAGCGCCGCCTCGAGGCTGCGCTTCGTCTCGCCGTACGGGTTGATCGGACGGAGTGGCGCGTCCTCGTCGATGGGTGTCGTGTCGGGAATGCCGTAGACCGCAGCGGTCGATGACAGCACGAATCGGCCGACGCCGGCTGCGCGAGCGGCCTCCAGGAGGGTGATGCCGCCTGCGACGTTGGCCTCGAAATAGCGAGCCGGGTCTGCCAGCGACTCCCCGACGAGGGAGCGCGCGGCGCAATGGAGGATCGCGTCGATCGACTCCTCCGCGAAGACCGCCGCCAGCGTCGACCGATCGGTGCAGTCGCCGACGACCAACCTGGCGCCGTCGGCGACGGCCCCCCGATGGCCCGTCGACAGGTCGTCGAGGACGACGACATCGTGGCCGGCGGCGAGGAACGCCTCGACCGACACCGCCCCGACGTAGCCGGCCCCGCCGGTGACCAGGATCCGCGTCATCCGGCGAACCTTAGCGGCGCCGAAGCCGGTCGAGGATCGAGCGCCGCGGGACAACGTCGCCGGATGGAGCGCCGGATGGGGCGCCGGGTGCGGCGCCGGGTGCGGCAGGTGACGGCGCCTCCGAGGGTGGGCTCGCCGTGGGAGCCGGCATCGGCGGGAGGGGCTCGGCGACCGGCAGGCCGCGCGTCGCGAGCACCTCCTCCAGGCGCAAGGCCATCCGACGAGCTGCGTCGTTCTCCGGGTCGATGCCGAGCGCCCGCCTGGCGAGCTGATACGACGCGAGATCGTCGCCACGCTCCAGTGCCACTCGTGCCAGACCGACCACGGCGATCGAGTTCTTGGGATCCGACGCCACCACTCCCTCGTAGATCTCGGCCGCACGGTCGAGCCGCCCGAAGGACATCGCGCGTTCGGCCTCGAGCAGCAGCTCGATCACCGGGTCACCGGCCAGCGCCCGCCGCGTCCATCGAGCGGGCCACCGCCAACAGACGGTCCCGGGTGTTGAGCGTGGGGTCGCCGATCACCCGCTCGAGCAGCCGCTGCAGGGTCTGGCCGACGATCGGTCCCGGTGCCCAGCCGAACTCCGCCATGAGGTCGGTGCCGTCGACGGCGAGCGACCGCAGATCGAGCGCCGCTCCGGACGCGAGCTGGGCGGCGACCCGCGCGCGGAACTCGGACAGGCGACCGGCATCGACCGGCTGCCCGGAGCCGACGTTGTCCGCTTCACGCAGCAGGAACAGGTCCTCCAGCGCGTCCGGGCCGACCTTGACGATGAACCGCCGGATGGCCGTGTCCGACCAGGTCGGCTGGTAGCCGAACATGTGGTGGCGGATCAAGTGCGCGACCCGCTCGCGCTCGACGGTCGGCCAGTGCCAGGCGTCGAGCAGCGCCCGGGCCTTCTCGGCGCCGACCGTCTCGTGCCCGACGAACCGGCCGTCGGCCATGGTGTCCGGTTTGCCGAGGTCGTGGAGGAGGGCCGAGAGCCGGATCAGCGACGGTTCTCGGACCGCCGCGTCGACCGAGCGCAGCGTGTGGTCCCAGAGGTCCTCGCCCTCGACCTTGTTCTGTGGCACCCCACGTTGCGCGGCGAGATCGGGAGCGAGCACGTCGAGGAGCCCTGTGTCGGAGAGCAGCCGCAATCCGACCGACGGTCGGTCGGCCGCGAGGAGGAGGCGCATCTCGGCCGCGATGCGCTCACCCGACAGGTGCTGGACGAGGTCGGCGCGGTCGCGGATCGCCTCGTACGTCGAGGGCTCGATCGCGAAGTCGAGCGCGGCGGCGAGCCGGACGGCGCGGAGCATACGGAGCGCGTCCTCGCCGAACCGGGTCCGGGGATCGCCCACGGCGCGGAGCGTGCGGCCGGCGAGGTCCGCACGGCCACCATGCGGGTCGACCAGCCGTGGCTGGCCGCCGGGCTCCGCCCCCCAGGCGATCGCGTTCACCGTGAAGTCCCGGCGGGCCAGGTCGAGCTCGATCGAGTCACCGAACTCGACCCGATGGGGTCGACGGAAGTCGGCGTAGTCGTGGTCCGACCGGAACGTCGTGATCTCGACCTCGCCGACGTCCGGGTCGCCGGTGTGCACCGCGACCATCCCGAACGGGTTCTCGTAGAGCGCGTCCGGGAAGAGGGCGGCGGTCACCTCGGGCCGGGCTGAGGTCGCGAGATCCCAGTCCTTGGCGACCGCACCGCGGAGTGCGTCGCGCAGCGAGCCGCCGACGACGTACGCGGCATGCCCGGCCGACCACAGCCGGTCGAGCAGGTCGTGGACGGCGGCGGGAAGCGCCGACGCGAGATCGACGGGAGGAGGACCCGCGTCGGGCGTCAGTTCCTCCCCAGGAACAGGTACGTCCGCCACGCGTCGTTCCGGTCATCGGAGAGGTATGGCGTGAACAGCGAGTAGATGTCGTTGCGCGGTTCGAACGGGTCCCGTTGCAGGCGCAGCCGCGCCTCGTCCAGCGTCTTGCCACCCTTGCGGTGGTTGCACGCCTTGCACGCGGTCACGAGGTTCTCCCACGAGTGGCCACCGCCCCGATGGCGCGGGACCACGTGGTCGAGCGTCAGGTCATGCGTCTGTCGCCCGCAGTACTGGCAGGTGTGCCGGTCCCGCGCGAAGACCTCGCGACGTGACAGCTTGACCCGGGGTCGGGGTCGCTTGATGAGGTGCTGCAGCCGGATCACGGAGGGCGCACGGAACTCCGTCCGCGGCGTCCTGATCATCTGGTGGTCGTATTCGATCACCTCGGCCTTCTCACCGAACAGGAGACGGAAGGCCCTCGGGATGTTGCAGACGTTCAGCGGCTCGTAGTTCTGGTTCAGAACGAGTACGACGCCCTCCATGGTGGGCGGAGGATAACAAGAACACGCGAAGCCGCTGAGCGACGCTCGGTCAGGGATCGGCGAGCCGTCCGTTGCCCACCCGGAACTGGTCGAGGCTCGCCGGTCGACAGCCTTCGATGACCTCTCCGTCGACGTGATCGAGCGCGCCGCACAGGAGTCCGATGGTCCGACGACTCCCATCCGCGAGGTCGAGGATCACCAGCCTCGGCGTCATAAGACCGGCGGATGACAACTTCGGCTTATCCGGTCCCCGATCGCTCGGGTAGCTCACCGTGACCGCCCTGACGACTTGCGCGTCGGGTTCGCGGGCCAGCAGCGTCGCGATCGCGGTGTCGAACATCCACTTGCAGCCCCGATCGACGCCTTCGACGCACGCACGCTCGGAAGTCACCCAGTACCCGTCGACCGCATGGACTCCCGGGTCCCGCCAGCCATCGGGGTTCGGAGGCGTGATCGAGCAGGCGGCGAGGCTCGCCACCAGGATCGGGACCAAGAGCCAGGCCGTCCGTCGATCCTTAGGCACGGCGGGCCACCCCCTTTCCGCTCGATGGGTCCCAGCCGCCGGCCTGGCCGACCTTCGTCGCGAGTGGCTTCCCGAGCGCGTCGGCGATGAATCGGGCTGCGGTCAGCACGCCGTTCAGCGACACGCCGTGCTCGTATCCCGACGCGTCGAGCAGGTAGACGAGGTCCTCGGTCGCGAGATTGCCGGCGGCACCCGGCGCGTACGGGCAGCCGCCCGTCCCACCCGCGGCCGCGTCGAACGTCCGGATCCCAGTGCCCAGCGCCGCCGACACGTTGGCCAGCGCCGTCCCGCGTGTGTCATGGAAGTGGTACGCCTGCCGGTCGAGCGGGATGCCGGCGGCCACGGCCAGAGAGACGAGTTCGACGACCTGGTGCGGCACGCCGACGCCGATCGTGTCGCCGAAGCAGATCTCGTCGGCGCCAAGCTGGATGAGTCGGGTCGCAACGTCGACCGCCGCGCCCGGATCGACCCGACCGGTATACGGACAGCCGAATGCGGTCGAGACGTACGCGCGCCGCCACCAGCCGAGCTCACCGGCCTGGGCGAGGACCGGGGCGAACGCTCCGAGCGACTCGTCGACCGTCATGCCGATGTTGCGCTGGGTGAACGCATCCGTGGCGGCGGTGAACACCGCGATCGACTCCACGCCGGCGGCCTCGGCTCGGGCCAGGCCGCGCTCGTTGGGGACGAGGACCGTATAGCGGACCCCCGGCCGCCTGGGGAGGCGCGGGATCAGATCCTCGGCGTCCGCGAGCTGCGGGATGGCCCGCGAGGAGACGAACGACGTCGCCTCGATCTCGCGCAGGCCGGCGTCGACGAGCAGTTCGATGAAGCTGGCCTTGACGTCGGTCGGGACGGGTGTCGATTCGTTCTGGAGGCCGTCGCGCGGCCCGACCTCGTAGATCCGGACGCGCCGGTCGCCGGGCCCCGACGTCATCGGCGCGGTCAGACGAGGGGCGGATCCATCGCCCGTTCGATGCGGGCGATCTCGATCTCGATGCGCTCGAGCAGCGTGATCGCCGCCACATGCTCGGGGCTGCCCCAGTCAGCGGCGTTCCGCTGCGCCCGAGTCTGCCGGTGGAGGTCGAGCAGCTCAGCCCGGGTCTTCGGGAGTCTCGTCTGGCCTCCGCCGGCCAGTCGCGACTCGGTGTCCTTCGCCATGCCCGAAGCGTACCTCGTCCCGGTTCAGGCGGGCTCGACGACGGCGATGCGCTGGCCCCGCGTCACCTGGTCGCCCTGTCCGACGAACACGTCACCGATTACGCCGGCACGGGTCGCAGTGACGGCGTGCTCCATCTTCATGGCCTCGAGGATGACGACGGTGTCGCCCGCCTCGACGACCGTGCCCGACGACGCCACGACGGACAGGACCTGGCCGGGCATCGGTGCCACCAGCTCGAGCGATCCAGTCCCGCTGGCGGCCGCCGCGGCGCTGGCCGCTCGATCGACGTCTGGCGGGGACGCGATGCGGAACGCCGTGCTGCGACCGGCGATGTCGACATGGACCGTATCGCCGACGGTCACGCTCGTCGTGCGTAGAGAGGCCCTGCCGCGCGTGAGCCGGACCGTCCGCGCCTCGTCCTCCGCGATGAGCCGCACCACGGGTGCCGCGTTCAGCCGGAAGCCGTCGGCGGGGGTCCCGTCGGCGCGGAGCAGGCGTGCCGCGGTCGACCACGCGGTATCCGGGATCCGGGCTCGCCGCTCCCAGTCGTCGGGTGGCCAGATCCGGTCGAGCGTGTCGGTCCGGGCCGCGCCTGCGCGGACGACCGGCTCCCGGACGAGCCAGCGCAGGAAGCGCAGGTTCGTGGTGAGGCCCACGATGACCGTGTCGTCCAATGCGCCGGTCAAGCGCTCGAGCGCCTGGTCGCGGTCACGACCGTGTGCGATCAGCTTGGCCAGCATCGGATCGAAGCGACCACCGACCTCGTCGCCCTGGACCACGCCGGCGTCGACGCGGATGCCGTCGCCCGTGGGCCAGCCCAGGCGATGGACCACCCCCGTCGCCGGGAGGAAGCCGCGCTCGGCGTCCTCGGCGTACACGCGGACCTCGATGGCGTGGCCGTCGAAGGCCACGTTGTCCTGGGTGACGCCCAGCGGTTCGCCGGCGGCGATCCGGATCTGATCGGCGACGAGGTCGCGACCGGTGACGAGCTCTGTGACGGGGTGCTCGACCTGGAGCCGGGTGTTCATCTCCAGGAACGTGAAGGTGCCGCGGTCGTCGAGGAGGAACTCGCACGTGCCCGCCGACTGGTAGCCGACCGCACCGGCCAGCGTGAGCGCAGCCTCACCCATGCGCGCGCGAAGCGGTGGATCGACGGCCGGGGAGCCGGCCTCCTCGAGGACCTTCTGGTGGCGGCGCTGGATCGAGCAATCGCGCTCGCCGAGGTGGATGCCGTTCCCGTGGCGATCGAAGAGCACCTGGATCTCGACGTGGCGGGCACCCTCGACGAGCCGTTCCAGGATCAGCCGATCGTCACCGAAGGCGGCCTGGGCCTCGCGTCGCGCCGCCGCGATCTCGGTCGCCAGGCGAGCGAGGTCATGGACGGTGCGCATGCCCTTGCCTCCGCCGCCGGCCGCGGGCTTGATGAGGAGCGGCACGCCGATCCGATCCGCCGCGGCCGTGAGCGCCTCGTCGGACTGTTCCGCACCGTCGTAGCCCACCGGCGTCGAGATGCCCAGCCGGGCCGCGAGGCGGCGTGCCGCGGCCTTGTCGCCCATCGTGCGGATGGCGTCTGGTGGCGGACCCACCCAGCGGATCCCGGCATCGATCACCGCCTCGGCGAACCCGGCGTTCTCGGCGAGGAACCCGAAGCCGGGATGGAGTGCGTCGGCACCCGCGGCGCGTGCGGCCTGGACCACGGCGGCGGCATCGAGGAGATCGATCGCGTCGGCTCCGGTGGTCGCGGGAGCGACAGACCGGAGACCGAGTCGGTCACACGTTCGGGTGATGCGAGTCGCGATCTCGCCGCGGTTCGCGATGAACACGGTGCGGATGGATCGAGGGTGATCCGTTGGTGGCGCGGCATACGCGTCA
>DATBMM010000077.1:0-10847 GCA_036554825.1 Candidatus Limnocylindrales bacterium | reverse complement strand
TAGGCGCTCCCGGCGTTCCCGCCGTTGTGCGCGGCTTCTCGCGACCCGATGACGAGATCGTCGTGGCCGTCGCGGTTCCAGTCGCCCGCGGCCAGGCGCAACCCCCGCTCGTCCTCGTGGACGTGGATCTTCATCAGACGACTGGCCGGCCATTCGGACAGGTACTCGACGGAGGCGTTCGTCGCCTGCCCCCGCACGACGGACACGGGCCAACCGGTCGAGATGCTCTGGGGATAGCGAGCATGCGAGATCGCCACGTCGGCGAAGCCATCCCCGTCGATGTCGCCGACCGCGAGATCGTCGATGGATAGGCCACCTCCGATCCCGAGCGAGAAACCGATGGATCCAGACATCGCTGAGGCGTCCACGTTCGCGCCCGTCGGCTTTCCGTAGATCACGACGGCTCGCGAGCCCCAGCCGTTGCGACCTGCGACGACGACATCCGATAGTCCGTCCCCATTGACATCGCCGCCGGCGATCGACGACCCCGTCTCGCCGGCGACGCCCGAGATGCGGAACCCGCGTGCGGCCGGCAGCGCGGCGAGATCAAGATCGGTGGCCGCTGGACTGCCATAGACGACGTATGCCGCGCCGGCCCCGAGGGGGAGCTCGCCCGGGGCGCCGATGCCGAGATCGTCGAGACCGTCGCCGTTGACATCGCCGAGCCCGGCCACCTCGCGACCGATATGCGCGCGAGCCGAGCTGGCGATGCGATATCCGCGGCTTGCCGGGAGGTTGGTCAGGTCGACATCGGTGAACGACGTCGATCCGAAGAGGAGGTACGCCGCGCCGGACCCCGACGCCGGGCTGTCCGACCACGGCGCTCCGACGAGCAGGTCGTCGATCCCATCGCCATTCACGTCACCGGCATTGGCGAGCGCATGGCCGGGCCGGTCGTCCGGGTCACCCGTGATGCGAATGACGCCGGACGCGGTCCCCAGGCCGAGATGCGCCGGCCCGGCACGACCGAGGACCACGATGACCTCGCCCGGAGTGCTGTAGTTCTCCGGCGCTCCCGTGCCGATCGCCACGTCACCGTATCCATCGTCGTTCATGTCGGCGACGGCCAGCGCCCCACCGATCCGGTCGTCGATCGTCGGATCGGAGTTGGCCACGGCATCGATGATGACGCGACCATCTGCAAGCGACCGCACGGCCGACGTCACGGTCGTCAGGATCCGGCCGTCGGTCTGACCCCCGTCCTTGTCGGTCGCCACGACGCCGACCAGGGTGTCGCCGGCCGTCGGGAATCGGCAATCGATGTACTTCACGTCGCTCTGGGTCGTCGACCCCTCTCCGACCTTGATGCCGGCCCCGCACCCGACCGACCGTTGCACGTCGTCGATCGGAACGTCGCTCGCTCGCCACTCGAAATAGCGAGGCGACGCGGACCCCAGCGGGACGTACCGAGGGCCGTACGTGCGAGCGATCGGGAGCACATTCCGGATGCGGAACGTGAACGTCGCCTGGCTCGTCCCGCCAGCCCCGTCATCCGCCGTGATCGTGACCTCGGACTCGGCCGGGCCGTCCTCGGCGCGCATCGTCCACCGCCACGTGCCGGACGACGTCCCGGTCTCCTTCTGGACGGTCCCGATCGAGCTCGAGAGCGTGACGACGTCACCGTCGGGATCGGCGTACGTGCCGGTGAGTCGAGCCAGAGAGTCCTCGTCGACTTCGACGAGCGGTGCATCGAGTTCGATCGTCGGTGAGGCCGCCGCAACGTCAGCCGGCAGGCCGACCATGGCGACCTGGACCAGCGCAACGAGCATGGGTATCCGGATCCGCGAAGACGGGCGCATCGACCCCCCAGAGGACGTGCCGTTCGATGGACTCGCAGTCTCGCCCGCGCGATAGGCGCACGTCAACGGTCTCGGATCGGCTCCTCCGTGTGCTGGGAGCCGTGGCTCTCCACGTTCCGGTGCTCGCGCGCACGCGCTATCGGACGGTGAGGCCCCCGATCATGCCCAACGCCGCGTGGGGCGCACCCGAGGCTGTGTCGGGCACGAAGCAGATGAGCGCGTACTCGCCTGCCTCGACGTCGACCTCCATGGTCACCGTGAGGTTCGGCGAGATCCCGGCCACGCCGCCGGCGCCCGTGAATGGCGGTGGTCCGCTGGGCGCCTCGGTCGAGGTGAACGCCGCGCGCAGATCATTTACCGTCACGCCGTCAGCGAGCTTGACCAGGGTCGCCTCGTGGACCTGCGGCCCCTTGTTGGTCACCGTGAGCGTGTGCTGACCCGGCGTCAGCGTCGTCGCACCGACGAACGCGAAGTCCTGCAATGCCAGCTCGCTCTCGCCGGCCGGCAGCGTCCCGTCCGAGGCCGTGCCGGTCACCTCGAGCTGGCCGATCATGCCCTTGGCGAGGTGCGGCACGCCGTCGGGCGACTCGACGAAGCACAGGAAGACGTGCTGCCCGGGTTCGAGGTTCGCCGCGGTGGCGACCGTGGCGCCCGGTGTGACGCCGGTCGGTCCGCCGACGAGGCTGAGCATGCCCAGCGCGGCGGGGATGTCCTCGGCCTGCAAGGCCGCGGTCAGGTCCTCGAACGTGCTGGCGTCCGCCAACTTGGCGACCTGGGCCTGGTGATCCTCCTGGCCCGTGTTGTTGACGACGATGCGGGTCGGGCCCGCGGCGATCGATGCCGGGGCGGCGAAGGAGAAGTCCTTGGCCTCGATCGCCAGCTCGGTCAACGCAGCAGGCGCGGAGGCTGACTCGCTCGGAGCGGCGCTGGCCGACTCGCTCGCGGACGCGCTCGGCTCGACGGTGGGCGCGCTGGGCGCCGAGGTCGCGGCCGACTGGCCGGTGCACGCAGCGAGCGTGCCGAGGATGAGGGCCAGGACCCCGAGGGGTCCCGCGAGACGACCGGGACGGGTGCGCGCATCGACGAACATGGCTACCTCCGACGTGGAGGCATCCTGTCATCGGGGACCGTGCCGGGTCGTCACGCGGGGCTGTCGGGGCCTTCCCTCGACGTGTCAGGTTCGTGACGCGCGCAGTCGCTGGCGGATCGGTCGCTGCGATACGCCCGTGGCGTCGAGCCGCTCGGCACCCAGGAACCGCTGCATCCGCTCGATGCCGGTCGCGAAGGCCTCGCCGAAGGCTTCGTCGACCGCCAAGGCAGGGTCCTCCAGCCATAGGCCGAGGATCGCGAATGTCGACGTCGCGCGGTCAAGACGGCCGTCGAAGCGGGCGACGAGTCGGTCGTCCCACAACACCGGCAGCGCGTAGTACCCGAACTTGCGCTTGGGCGCCGGCGTGTAGACCTCCCAGATGTAGTCGAAGTCGAACAGCGGCTTGGCGCGCTTACGGGCACTGACCGGATCGAGTGGCGCGAGGAAGGTCGCCTCGTCCCTTGTGGTCGACCCCTTCGGTCGCCAACCGCGCGGCACGCGGCCCGCCGCCACAGTGGTGATGTCTGCCTCGTCCTCGGCGAGCGCCCAGCGGGGCCCTCGCCAGCCCTCGACCAGGACCTCGATCAGCGTCCCGTCCTCGACCGCCTGATCGCGCCACGCGGCTGCGGCCTGGCGCCCGTCCTTCTCGTACATGGTGTACGAGCCGGTCAGCGCGGAGATGCCCTCGAACGCGACGTGCTTGCGACGCATGAACTCGTCGGTCTCGGCATCGGACGCCTCCTCGAGGAGGTGCGCCGGCGCGATGGCCTCGGTCGGGGCATAGACCCGCTCGAATCGCTCGCGATGGTGGACCATCGCCTCCCCAACCCGCCACAGGTAATACAGCGCTACGGCGCTGTCCTTCCGGCCGCGGTACGAATCCGTCCGCTTGCGGCTGGCCATCGTGAAGTCGCGGTTGGCGACCGTGCCGCGCTCGCGCAGGACCTGGCGCATCTCGACGATGGTGTCGTGGTGCTCCTGCTCGACCTCTCGCCAATGGCCGTTGGCCCGCTCGCGGCGCATGAGGTTCCGCCAGTACGGCAGCTCGTCCATCGGCCGGACGGCGAGCCAGCCGCCCCAGTCGAAGAATCGGCGCTTGTCGTAGGTCAGCCGTGCCCAATCGTCGATGTCGTAGTCGATGACCCGGCTGTGGAGCATCAGGTCCTGGGCGCGGGCCATGATCCCGAGCGGGTCGAGCTGGAGGTGCTCCATCGCGCGCATGGCGCGCTCGGTGCCCTGGAGACCGCGCCAGCGACGGCCCGGCCAGAGGCCCTGCCGGCCGAGGATGAACCGGCGAGCCGCCTGGAGCGAGATCTTCACCGAGCGAAGCCTAGCGACCGTCTCGTTTCTCGGCGTGGAGACCGGCGACGTAGGCTGTGCCCATGACGACCGACGCCGAAGCCTCGCGTCGCGCCAACCTGCGCGACATCCTCGACGTCCCGGCGCTCGACGTCTGGGGCGACACCGTCCAGGCGCGCGTGATCGTGGGGAACAATGCCAGCCTCGCGGTCGTGGAGCTGGCGCCGGGCGCGATCGTGCCGGAGCACCGTCACGAGCACGAACAGCTGGGGCTGTGCATCCGGGGCTCCATCACCTTCACGATCGACGGCGAGCGTCGTGAGCTCGGTCCGGGCGGGACGTGGCGGATCACCTCGAACCTGCCGCATGACGCGGTGGCCGGACCGGACGGGGCCACGGTGGTCGACATCTTCTCGCCGGTCCGCGCCGACTGGGATGCGTTGCCGCGGTCCCAGCCCCGGCGGCCACGCTGGCCCGGGGGCGCGGGGAACACCTAGCGGAGCGCGGTCGCAAGCGACAGCTGCTCGGCTCCTGGCGACACCGGCGCGGGCGGCTGGTCGCCGCCCTTGGGCGTCGGCGCCCGCGCCGGCCGACGGTCGGCGATGCCATGCTCCTTCGCGAGCTCGCGGACACGCCGCTTGACCGGCTCGACCACGTCCTTCGCGACGTAGGCCCGGCCGTCGTACAGCCGCTCATAGGCGGGGAGCAGCTCCGGCCAGTCGCGGGCGAGGTTCTCGAGGAAGTGCTCGCGCGTCCCGGGCTTCAGGTAGAGGACGTTCGTCCAGACCGCCGTGGCGCCGGCATCCCGGGCTGCCTTGACGACCTCGGCCATCTTGGCCGGGTCGTCCGACAGGCCGGGCAGGATCGGGGCCATGCCGACGCTCGCGTCGATCCCGGCGTCGATCAGGGTGCGGATCGCCCGGAGCCGCTGCTGGGGCGGGGCGGTCCCGGGCTCGGTCTTGCGCCAGATCTCGGGGTCGAGCGTCGGGATCGAGAAGGTGACACCGACCTTGGCCCTCGACGACGCGTGCGCGAGGACATCGACGTCGCGCACGATGAGCGGACCGCGGGTGATGAGGCCGATCGGCGTCTCGGCGTCCGCCAGGGCTCCGATGGCGCCGCGGGTGAGTCGGAAGCGGCCCTCAGCTGGCTGGTACGGATCCGTGGCGGTGCCGACGACGACCTGTTCCCGCTTCCACGACTTGCGGGCGAGCTCCCTGCGAAGGACCTCGACCACGTTGGTCTTGACCCGGATGGAGGTGCCGTAGCGTGCGTCGGAGGGTCGATCGGCCAGGTACTCGAAGGCCCGGACGAAGCAGAAGGTGCACTGGTGGACGCAGCCCATGTACGGGTTCAGCGACCACTTGAAACCCATCCCGCGCACGCGGTTGAGGGCCGTGCGGCAGGGTTCGTCGCGATAGGTCGGCCGCATGATCGGGACAGGATAGAACGGTCGTTCGATTCGGGCGAATCCCGTCGGGAGATGCACGCCGGGCCGCCCCGGGCCGCGCGGCCAGGTCACACCCGTGGCGCCGGGGCCTTCCGCGCCTCGAACCCGAGCTCCCGTGCCTCACGCACGGTCAGCCGCTCCGTCCGCCTCCACGTGAACGCCGTCGCGATCGCGTCCCAGATCGCCGGCAGCTCCCAGTACGCCGAGTGCGACCTCGGGAAGTCCTTGCCGGAATGGACCCGCAGGTCGACCACGCTCGCGAGGCCATCGCTGCGGCGGAACAGCGGCTCGGCGACGAACGACAGGAAGTCGCGGCTGTCGTAGACGTTCAGCCACGGAACGGGGAGGTGCGGCGGGTCGGCCTCGTCGTACGGCAGCGAGGGGATGGCGTCGAACGTGTACAGCAGCGGCGCCTGCGACCCGACCGTCACGCACGCCTCGACCGGCGCCTCCGGCCAGCTGGCGACCAGGTCGACCAGCGCGATCCCGCCGAGGCTCAGCCCGACGGGCAGGATCGGCCGGCCACGCGCCGCCCGCCGCGCCTTCTCGAGCTCAGCACGCAACGCCACCTGGATGGACGCCCGGTGCTGGTGGTAGCCGATGACGTCGGCGAGCAGTTGCGCGCCCATCGTGTCGATGAGCATCTCGCGCCGGCCCTCGAAGTAGTTCGTGACGAGCCGCAGGACCGACGCCCGCCCGACGCCCGTGGGCAGGCTGGCTAGCGAGATCGGCGTGGGCCGCGCCTGGCGATACAACGCCTTCCGCCAGTTCCCGAGCTGCAGCCCGGATCGGCGACGCCATTCTGGCGCGACGACCCGCACGTCCCAGCCCCGTCGGCGGACCTGATCCTCGATCCGGGCGACGTTGCGTGACAGCCCTTCGGACGATTCGTTCGCACCGTGGACGAAGAACAAGAGCCCGCGCGGCGGATCGGGTGGCGGGGCGAGACGGGGACGGGTGGCACCCGACGGCGGCATGGCGTGAGCGTACCGCGACGACCCGAGCCGGAAACCGACCCGGTCGTACGCGTCGTATCGGAGGCTGGACCCCAGTGACGCAACGGAGACCGATCCGATGACCCACGACATCCGCCCATCGAAGCTCATCGCGGCGCTCGTCGCCGCCATCGCGATCGCGGCCGCCTGCACCGGTGGTGGCGGTGGCGCGACCGCCGCCCCGTCCGAGGCCCCGGCCTCCGAAGCGCCCGCCTCCGAAGCGCCCGCCTCCGAGTCCCCGGCCGCCGGCGGGATCGAGCTGGCGCTCGCCGACAGCGACCTCGGGCAGATCATCGTCGATGGCGAGGGGAAGACCCTGTACATGTTCCAGCCCGACGAGGCCGGGACGCCGACGTGCTACGACGACTGCGCTGCCGCCTGGCCCCCGCTCCTCGCCGATGACGCGGCATCGGTCACGGTCGGCACGGGTCTTGACCAGTCCAAGGTGACGGTCGTCGACCGGACGGACGGCGGCAAGCAGGTCAAGTACGGGACCTGGACGCTGTACTACTTCGCCAACGACGCGGCCGCCGGCGACACCAACGGCCAGGGCCTCAACGACGTCTGGTACGTGGTCGGCGCAAACGGCGAGCCGATCAAAAGCTGAGGGGGACCGAACCGAACGCCGGGGGCGGGGACCGGCGGCGCGAGCCGGTCCTCCGATCCGGGACGGCTCAGGCCGTGCCCGCCGTGTGGCCCGCGGCGAGCATGTACACGGCCGCCTCCTCGACGCCGTCGACCCCGAGCATCTCGTTCATCGCGTCGTCCATGAACGCCCCCACGCCACATGCGCCGAGACCCATCGAGGTCGCCGCGAGATACGCGTTCTCGCCGATGTGCCCTGCCTCGAGCAGGCCGTATCGATAGCTCCGGTCCTGATACTTCGGCCGCATCCGCTGCATGATCATCGTGAGGTACAGGACGATGCCGCACTCGCCGAGGAACTCCTGGGCGATCCCGTGGTCGACGACGTGCTGGCGGAAGTCGCCGGCCCGAACCTGCTCGAGCGCATGTTGTCGATAGGCGTAGTGGTAGACGCCCGGCTCGATCCCATCGACCCGGTGGACGACCGCATAGATCTCGATCGGATACAGGGCGCCTGACGACGGGGCGGTGCGCCGGGCGTTGCCGTACTTGTCGGCGGCGATGCCGCTGGTCAGGAACAGGAGCCGGGACAGCTCCGCGGACGTCATCGGGGTCGGGACGTAATCGCGCGTCGAGCGTCGCGCGGCGATGGTCTTCGCGGTCGGTGGACCGCCTTCCAGGTTCGGCGGCGGCAGTTCGACGACCGGCGCTCCTGGATACGCCTTGTAGATGTCGACCGGCGGCCCCCAGTTCGCCACGGAGCCGAGGGCGTCGATGATGCCGGGCTTGCTCCACTGGTGGTAGATGACGCCGACGTCCGACCCAGCCTCGATCGGCGGCGCGGGTCGCAACCCACGCCCGAGCGCGAGCCCACAGATGCCACCCATGGTCAGGCCGAACAGGCCGCGCCGCGACAGGACGGCGCGCGCGAGGAGTGACCCGGGCCGCACCGGCTCACCATCTGCCGGGGCGACCGTGCGACGGAGCGGCACAGGCACCGGCGCGGGCGGCCTGGGCTGTCGCAGGGTCCGCCAGCGGAATCTGGCATAGCCGATGAGGCGGTCGTTGTTGAGCACGACGTGGGCGACGGCGAAGACGCCCATCGCGTAGCCCGCGACCGTGTGGTACCAGAAGTCGTTGAGGTCCCAGAGGTCCGCGATGACGCCGGTCACGGCCGTCGCGATGACGCTCGCCAGGAGCGCGACGGTCGTCAGGAAGTCGATGTCGTGGCGAAGTCTGGTCATGGCCGTGCACGCTGAAGCGGGCGGCGCGACCGACCCCTCGCGGGCCGTCGCGGTCCGCGTCCCGGATTCTAGACCCGACGGGCGATCAGGCTCGCGCGACGACTCTGGTCTTCGATCCCGTCCTGGCGCGGTCCTTGAGGATCTGCCCGGCGGCCAGCTTGCCCGGAGCCCCCATCACGCAGCCGCCGGGGTGGGTGCCGGAGCCGCACTGGTAGTAGCCGTCGATCGGCGTCCGGTACTGTGACCAGCCGGGCGCCGGCCGGAAGAAGAACATCTGCGGCGCGAAGAACTCGCCGGCGAAGATGTTGCCCTCCGACAGCCCGACGGTGCGCTCGATATCGAGCGGGGTGCGGACCTCGCGCTGGAGGACGAGGTCCCCGAAGCCCGGGAAGAACCGCTCCAGCGTGCGCTGGACGGTGTCGCCCAGGTTCTCCTTCTCGGTGTCCCAGTCGCTCTCACGCAGCTTGTAGGGCGTGTACTGGATGAAGCTCGACAGGACGTGCTTGCCAGGCGGGGCCATGTCGGCATCGATGGTCGACTGGATCGCCATGTCGATGTAGGGCTGCTCCGAGTACCAGCCGTACTTGGCGTCGTCGAACGCTCGCTCGAGGTAATCCATCGACGGCCCGATGTTCGTGAAACCCCGGAACTGACTCCCATCGAGGTCGCGGAACGTCGGCAGGCCATCGAGCGCGAAGTTGACCTTCGACGACGTGCCCTGGAACCGGAAGCGCTGGATGTTCTCCACCAGGTCGTCGGGCAGCTCGCGCGGGTTCACGAGCTCGAGGAACGTGCGCCGCGGGTCGAGCGCGCTCACGACGGTGTCGGCGTAGAACTCCGTCCCGTCCTGGAGCGCGACGCCCGTCGCCCGGCCGTCTCTGGTGATGACCGAGTCGACGGGCGACTCGAGCCGGATCTCCGCCCCGAACGACTCCGCGGCCCGTGCCAGCACCTGGGTGAACCCGCCGTTGCCCTTCTTGTGGAAGGCCCACGCGCCGAACTCACCGTCGTGCTCGCCGATCGAGTGGTAGAGCAGCACGAGGCCCGAGCCCTGCGACCGCGGTCCGACCTTGGTGCCGATGATGCTCGACGAAGCCAGGTAGCCCTTCAAGAGCTCCGATTCGAAATAGTCGTCGAGGAAGTCGGCGGCGCTCCCGGTCAGCAGCCGGACGGCGTTGTGGAGGACCCGCTTGTCCATCTTCTTGAAACGCGACCCGAGGCTGGCGAGCGCGACGAGCTCCTCGGGATCGTCGCTGAAGATGTCGGGCGGGACCATGTCGAGCAGCGGTTTGATGGCCTGGCAGACCATCTCCATGTCGTGGCTGTACTGGTCGTACGCGTCGGCGTCGTGCTTCGAATGCCGGGCGATCTCCTGCTGGTTCTGCCCGTGGTCCTGGGTGAAGAAGAGGTAGTCGCCATCAAGGCCCGGCGCGAACGTCGTCGACATCAGCAGGGGCATGAACCCGTGCTTGGTCAGCTCGAGGTCGTGGATGATCTCGGGTCGAAGCAGGCTCAGCGCGTACGAGAACGTCGTGAACCAGAACCCCGGTCGGAGCTCCTCGGTGATCGCGGCACCGCCCACGATGTGGCGCCGCTCGAGCACGAGGACCTTGAGTCCGGCCTTGGCGAGGTAGGCGCCGTTCACGAGGCCGTTGTGCCCGCCGCCGACGATGATCGCGTCGTAGGTCCGGTCGGCACGGGTGGTCGCCCGGGTCGACTTCGTGTTGCCGTCCTTCCCGTTCGACTTCGAGGTCTTGGAGGACTTGGTCGGCTTGGGCGCGGTCATCGTCATGTCAGGCCGTCTTTCGCTCCGGGTTGTAGAGCGGCAGCCGCGCCACATGCGCGGCGACCTGCTCGTAGTGATGGTCGACGGTGAACTCGAGGTTGACCTTAGTGCCGAGCTTGGCGAAGTCGGGTCGGACGCGGGCGATCGCGATGTGGCGCTGGAGCATCGGTGAGTACATGAAGCTTGTCGCGTAGCCGACCCGCTCGTAATCGTCGTCGTACAGCATCCAGTCCTCGACCACCGGGGCGTGGTCCTTGGGCGGGATAAGGCCCGCCGCGTTGTAGACCCGATCGTAGTCCCGCCAGTCGACCACGAGGCCGCGCATCGCCCAGCGCGATGTCTTGTCGGCGATCTCGGTCTCGAGCGCCTTGCGCCCGATGAACGCGCGATCGTCGTTCTTGAGGTCGCGGAACATCCAGCTCCAGCCGAGCTCGATCGGGGTGGAGCGGTGCGCGTCGTTCCAGGCGAACCGGCTCGAGTCGAAGTCGGCCTCGAGCAGCAAGAGGCCGGCCTCGATGCGGAGCATGTACAGCGCGGCCAGGCCGTAGGGCAGCACGCCGTACCCCTCGACCGAGTCCCACAGCGTGTCCCAGACGTGG
>DATBMM010000072.1:0-3631 GCA_036554825.1 Candidatus Limnocylindrales bacterium | reverse complement strand
CGAGCGAGCGGAGCGTGTCGTGGTAGGCCTCGGGCCGCCGCCGCATCACGGCAGCGAGCGCGTGCCGGACGGCCCGGATGTCCCAGGCGCCGATCCCCGCTCCGCCATCGAGGTCGACCGTCACGACCTGGCCGGCGTCGGCGAGCCGGATCTCGTCGATGCCGTCCATGTCCAGGTCGAGTCGTTCCGCTCCGACCTGCGAACCCGTGCTGGCCTCCGCGAGATCCTCGGCGGCGATGAGGTGCTCGTGCGTGGCGAGCCGCATGTGCCCGATATAGATCCCGCCGAACAGCCCGTGCCAGTAACAGTCGTTCGACTGCCCCTGGTACAGGTGGTCGAGGGCGCGATCCCGAGCCGGGCCGTCGGGCATCGCCGCGACGGCCGCCGACACGCTGAGCATCCGCTTGTGCAGGTCGTTGATCTCGCGGTACTTGACCTGGAAGTTGCGCCAGAACGCCCCGCGCAGCCAGCGCGCCTCGGATCGCCCCTCGGCCTGCGCCCGATGCAGGACCTCGCGGAACTCCAGCCCCTCGTCCGCGGGCAGCGCCCATTCGCCCATCTCCGCGTACGACCCGGTCGGGATGTACACCCGACCGATGGGTGGGTGCTCCGCCAACCACGTCGATGGCGTCGTCGTCGTGAGCCAATCCGCGTTCTCCTCGAGCGCCGTGAAGAACCGGTCCACCCAGCGTCGTTCGCCCCAGCAGTGCTCCCAGGTGGTCGGCCAGGCGCCGAACTTCTCGCCGTCGTCGCCCATCACGCCGACCCGGTCGGCGGCCTCCGTCGCGTGCTCACGCAGATACGCGATGACGTCTTCCACGTCGCGGAACGGGATGCGGTAGCGCAAGCCCTGCTCGGTCCCGAAGACCCGCAGGAGGTGGCCCTGGTCCTCGGTCGTGTACGGACCCCAGAGGTCCTCCTCGGGGATCGCCGCGGCCCGAAAGTGGGCGTCATCGAGGATCGTCCATTCGTAACCGGCCGCCACGAGGGACGTCGGCAGGTCGGGCTCCCAAACGCGCTCGGCCAGCCACGCACCGCGCGGGCGACGTCCGAACAGCCCCTCGAGCTCGTCGGCCATGCGCACGAGCTGGCCGATGCGATCACGCTCGGGCAGCGACGCCAGGACCGGTTCGAAGTAGCCGCCACCGAGGATCTCGACCTGGTCGCGCTCCACGAGCGCGCGCAGGCGGGCGACCGTGTCGCCGCGCTCGGCGATCAGCCACTGGAGCAAGGGACCCGTGTAATGGAGCGACACGCGGACGCCCGGGTGCCGCTCCAGCGCGTCGACCATCGGCGCGTACGCCTTCTCGAAGACTTCGGCGAAGACCCAGCCGAAGTTGCCGACCGGCTGATGGTTGTGGAGCGCGAGGGCGAGCGAGATGCGCGGCGCCACGGGCTCAGCCCGCCTCGGTGACGACCGGTTCCTGGGCCGCGGCGGCGACCGTGACGCCGGCGGCCGGGAGGTACAGGCCCTCCGTGTACTCCTGGAGCATGCGGGTCGTCGAGAAGGTCCACAGGGACGAGGCCATCGCGCGGCGCATCACCTCCACCCACCGACGCGGCACACCGGCCTTGTCGCGGTCGTAGTAGGCCGGGACCAGCTCCTGCTCGAGCAGCCGGTAGAGGTCCTCGGCGTCCGACCAGTCCTGCGCGGCCTCGTCGTCATTCTGCTCGCGGCCGCCGATGGCCCAGCCGTTGTCGCCCTCGTAGCCCTCGTCCCACCAGCCGTCCAGGACGCTGACGTTCGGAACGCCGTTCTGGGCCGCCTTCATGCCCGATGTCCCGGATGCCTCGAGCGGCCGGCGCGGGTTGTTCAGCCACGTGTCGACACCCTGGACGAGGAAGCGACCGACCCGCATGTCGTAGTCCTCGAGGATGAACACCCTGCCGCGGAGCTTCGGCGAGCGCGAATGCTGGAAGATCTCCTGGATCACCCGCTGGCCCGGACGGTCGGCCGGGTGGGCCTTGCCGGCGAAGATGATCTGGACGGGTCGATCGGCGTGCCAGAGGAGCCGTGCGAGCCGGTCCATGTCGGTGAACAGCAGCCCCGCGCGCTTGTAGGTGGCGAAGCGACGTGCGAAGCCGATCGTGAGGACGCCCGGGTCGAGGATCGACTCCACCTCGGCGAGGACCGCCGGCGCCTCGCCGTGACGGGCGAGCTGACTTCGAAGCCGGCCCTGCAGGAAGATCGCCAGCTCGCGCTTCTGGCGGAGGTGCGCCTCCCACAGCTCGTCCGCGGGGATGCGTCCGAGCCGCTCCCAGAACCGATCCTGGCGCGATCCGGCGTCGAGCTGGTCGAGGTCGACATCGAGATGGCGCGACAGAAGCTCGACCACCGGCTGGCCGACCCAGGTCGGTCCGTGGACGCCGTTGGTGACGGCGAGGATCGCGCCGTTGGTGATGCTCTGCCAGGTCGCGTTGGCCGTCGCGGCGTGGAGCTTGCTCACGGCGTTCGCGCCGCTGGTCAGTCGCAGGCTGAACGCGGTCATGTCGAACTGGCCGCGGTCACCGTCGGTGCCCAGCCCGAGGTCGAGCACCTTGTCGACCGGGACGCCACCGGCGTCGAGCATCGGCCCCGCGACGCGTCGGACGAGATCGGCCTCGAAGCGCTCGTTTCCGGCCGAGACCGGCGTGTGGATCGTGAACACCGAGTTTCGCTTCACGTCGGCCCAGGCCGTCTCGAGGGGACTGCCCTTGGCGACGTGCTCCCGCGCTCGCTCGGCGAGCAGGAACGCGGAGTGGCCCTCGTTGAGGTGCCAGACGGCCGGTGCCATGCCCAGCGCCCGCAGCGCGCGGACGCCGCCGATGCCCAGCACGAGCTCCTGATGGAGCCGCATCTCGCGACCGCGGACGTACAGGATGTGCGTGATGGGGCGGTCTTCGACGGCGTTGTCGCCGAGATCGGTGTCGAGGAGCAGGACCGGCACGCGGCCCACCTGCGCCAGCCAGACGGCGATCGACAGCTTCCGCCCGGGGAGCTGCAACTCGACGGTGAGCGGCAGCCCGTTGGCGTCCTGGACGCGGGCCAGCGGGAGCCGGCTCAGGTCGTAGTCCGGGTAGGCGTGCTCCTGGTGCCCGTCGGCGTCGATCGTCTGGCGGAAGTATCCCTTCCGGTACAGCAGGCCCACGCCGATGAACGGGAGCGCCATGTCGCTGGCCGACTTCATGTGGTCGCCGGCGAGGACACCGAGGCCGCCGGAGTAGATGCCGAGCGACTCGTGGATGCCGTACTCGGCGCAGAAGTAGGCGATCGGGCCGTCGAGCGTGTCGGCATAACGGCGCTGGAACCAGTGGCCGGAGCCATCGGCCATGTACCGGTCGAAGCTTGCCAGGACGTCGTGGTACTCGGCGAGGAACTTCTCGTCGTCGAGAAGCCGTGTCCAGTCCGTCGGGCCGCTGATGACCGGGATGGGGTTCCGATAGCGGTTCCAGGCCGTTCGGTCGACGAGGCTCCACAGGTTCCGCGTCCGGGGATCCCACGCCCAGTGGAGGTTGTACGCCAACCGCCGGAGGCCCTCGAGCCGCGGCGGGAGCGGGAACGACGCGGCCGGGATGGACGAGATGGAGACGCGGTCCATGGCGCGGCATCATACCGGGTCGACCCCGCTCGTGAACCGGTTTAGTCGCACGG
>DATBMM010000065.1:0-9229 GCA_036554825.1 Candidatus Limnocylindrales bacterium | reverse complement strand
CTCGTCGGCGCTGATCGCCCCGCGGTCGCGCAGGTCGGCCAGGCTGTTCAGCGTGCGCGTGACCTCGTCGCGGGACAGCGGCGCGGCGGCAGCCGGCGCGGCCGCGGGCAGCGGCGTCGAGACGGTCTCGTCGGTCGGCGGGCCGGGCGGTGTGCCGCCCTCGACGCGGAGCGGCGGGCTCGGCGCGATCCCGGCGCCTGCGATATCGCGCTCGTACTCGTGCTTGGCGTCGAGCATCGAGCGCTTGAACTGCACCGGTTCGATGAGCATCCGGAAGCGGCTGATGCCCGACTCGGACGCGGTCAGGATGTCGAGATCGCCGAAGCCGAAGATGCGCCCGAAGATCGATTGGGTCAGGACCGCGTCGTTGATCTTCTCGAGCGAGGAATCGGTGGTCTTCTTGTTCAGCACCCCGGATACGTCGATGACGCGCCGGTTCGTCAGCACGTATTCCTGGTTGATGTAGCGCAGGATCGTCCACACCAGCACGGCCAGCCCGCCGATGAAGAGCGCGATGGCGGCGTAGTTGAGGATGTCCTGCCAGGGCTGGTCCAGGTTGTTCTTCAGCACCAGCAGCACGGCCGCCACGATGATCGCCAGCAGCGCGTAGCGGGCGCCCCAGATGAACACGAACCAGTGCTGTTTCTCGCGGTGCACGATCCGTTCCCCGGTCGAGAGCAGCCCCTCCGCATAGCCCATCGGTGCGTGTCCCTCCTGCTCAGGCCCGCGGGTGGGCCCGTCGATAGACGTCCCGGATCCGCTCTCCGGTGACATGCGTATACAGCTGGGTCGTGGAGATACTCGCATGCCCGAGCAACTCCTGGACGACCCGCAGGTCCGCTCCACCCTCGAGCAGGTGTGTCGCGAACGAGTGGCGGAGCGTGTGCGGGCTGACGTGCGCGTCGAGGCCAGCGCGTGCCGCGGCCGCGGTCACCGCGGCCCAGGCCTGCTGGCGGGCCAGACGTCGACCACGGTCGCCGAGGAACAGCGGCCCGCCACGGACCGGCTCCACGTGGTGGCGGCCGAGCAGCTCGGCGCGGGAACCCTCGAGCCACGTCGTGAGATGGTCGATCGACACCTCGCCGATGGGCACCAGCCGTTCCTTGTCGCCCTTGCCGATGACGCGGACGAAGGCCCCGTCGAGCGACAGGTCCTCACGATCGAGGCCGATCGCCTCGCTCACTCGAAGCCCGGCCGCATAGAGCAGCTCGAGCAGCGCCCGGTCGCGCACGCCGCCGGCCGATGCCGCCTCGAGCAGTCGATCCACCTCGGCGACGTCGAGCGTGTCGGGCAGCCGCCGGCTCTGGCGCGGCAGGTCGAGGTGGGTGGCCACGTCGACGTCGATGAGCCCCTCGCCGAACGCGAAGCGGTAGAAGCCCTTGAGCGCGGCGGCCCGACGCCGCAGGCTGGTCGGTGCGAGGCTCCGCTTCCCGGGCTGGCCGCGACGTGTTCGCGCGGCGAGGTAGCGCACCGCGGGGTCCGCGCCCCGGGCCCACGCATCACCATCGGCGGCGACGCCCCGTTCGAAGTCACCGAGGTCCGATCGGTAGGCCTGGATCGTGGCCGCCGCCAGTCCCCGCTCGACGTCGAGATACGCGAGGTAGTCCTCGATCGCCCGGTCGAGGTTCACGCGGAGCGGTCGCCTCCGGCCGCGACCGGGCCTACCCGCCACGCCTCGGCGCGGTCCAGCAGTTCCCGTGCGGAGGCCAGCGCGGCCGCGTCGCCGGGGCCACCGCCGAGCATCGCGGCCAGTTCGACGATGCGACCCTCGCGGTCAAGCCGCTCCACCTCGGTGACCGTCCGACCGTCGCGCTCCCGCTTGACGATCCGATAGTGGGCATCGGCGTGAGCGGCGATCTGGGGCAGGTGCGTGACGCACAGGACCTGGTGGCGGCGCGCGAGCCCCCACAGCGACCGACCGATCGGGTCGGCGCTTCGCCCGCCGATGCCCGTGTCGACCTCGTCGAACACCAGGGTGGGGGTGGAATCCGCCTCGGCGAGCACGCGCTTGATCGCCAGCGCGACCCGCGACAGCTCGCCGCCCGAGGCGATCCTCGCCAGGGGTCGGGCCGGTTCGCCCGGGTTCGGCGCGAGGCGGTACACGACCTCGTCGACCCCGCTCGCATCGAAGGCGACGGCGTCACCGTCGATCTCGACCGCTGACTCGTTCGGACCGGCCGCCCGGCGTCCGACCGCGACTTCGAAGACGTCCGGTGGGAAGCCGAGCTCCTCGAGCACGTCCGTGACCTCGCTCGTGAGCGTCGTGGCGGTCGCCCGACGCGCCTCTGACAGGGTGCGCGCGGCCGCGGCGACCTCGCCCAGCAGACGCGCATCCTCGCGCTGCCGGCGCGCCCGGTCCTCGTCGAGCCCGCGCAGGCGCTCGGCCTCGCTGGCGGCCCGTTCGCCGTGCTCGATGACGGCGGCTTCGTCGTCGCCATAGCGGCGCAGCAGCCCGTGGATGATGCCGAGCCGTGCATCGAGCTCCGCCACGGCGCGTGGGTCGTGGTCGACGTCCTCCGCGAGCCGGCGGGCGTCGTCGGCGACGTCGGCGAGCTCTGCCTCGAGGCCCGCGAGGCGGTCCGCGACCGGCTCGAAGCGCGGGTCCAGCCGGGCGATGCCGGTGGCCTCGCGGAAGGCCACGGCGGTCGCGTCTCGGGCGCCGGAACCCTCCCGCGTCAACGCCTCCCGGAGCGCCGCCGCTCCTCGGGCGATCGCTTCGCCGTGCTGGGCGGCGGTGAGTCGAGCGCGGATCTCGTCGGCCTCCCCGACCCGGAGTGCGGCTCCGGCGATCTCGCCCGATTCGTGCTCGAGTAGGTCGATGCGTCGAGCGACCTCGCGTGGGTCCAGCGCCGCCGCGTCGAGGGCGGCCCGGTTCTCGCGCCACCGGTCGACAGCGGTCGCCACCGCCTCGCGCAGACCCTCGTGTCCCCCGAAGCCGTCGAGGAGGTCGCGTTGCCACCGATCGTCGAGCAGCCGGCCCTGGTCATGCTGACCGTGGATCTCGACCAGCGGGCCGACCTCCTCGGCCAGCCGCGCGGCGGTCACGGTCGAGTCGTCGAGCCGCGCGGTCGAGCGGCCGTTGGCGGCCACCTCGCGGACGGCGATGAGCGGCTCGGGCAGGCGGTCGAACAGGGCTTCGACCCGTGCGCTCTCCGCCCCGTGCCGCACGAGCGTCGTGTCGGCGCGTGCTCCCAGCGCCAACCCGAGCGCGTCGATCAGCAGGCTCTTGCCCGCCCCGGTCTCGCCGGTGATGACGTTGAAACCGGCGTCGAACTCCAGGCGCAGCCGGTCGATCAACGCCAGGTCGGCGACGGTGAGCTCGAGCAGGCGGCCGGTGACCCCCTCCTCACGGGTGACGTCGGTCACGACGGCAGGAGCTCCACCTTGTGCCGGAGCAGGTCCCAGAAGGGCTGGGCACCCTTCGGCTCGATGAGGCGGATCGGTCGGTCCAGGGCATGGACCTCGACGGTGTCCCCGACGGCGATCGGCAGGTCCTCGCGGCCGTCGACCGAGACCAGCGCCTCGTGCGCATCGACGACCCGGCAACGCACGACCTGCTTGGGACTGACGACCACCGATCGGATGGCCGAGAGGTAGGCGGCGATCGGCGTCACGACCAGGTTGCGGCTCGTCGGATCGAGGATCGGGCCGCCGGCCGAGAACGAGTAGCCCGTGCTCCCGGTCGGGCTTGCCACGACCAGGCCGTCGGCGATGAATGTCGCGAGGTGGCTGTCGTCGATGGACACGTCGAGTCGACAGACACGCGCCAACGAACCCCGGGCGATCACGATGTCGTTGAGCGCGACGTGGCGCTCGGCGTCGCCGCCGGTCCCGCCCGCGCTGGCGCGGAGGATGCGGCCCTCGATGGCGAGCCGCTCGTCGAGACGGTAGTCGCCGGCGAGGATGTGCTCGAGGACCGGCTCGAGATCGGTCGCCTCGGCCTTCGACAGGAACCCGACCTTGCCCAGGTTGATGCCGAGCAACGGGACGTCGACCTCGGCGACGGCGCGTGCGGCTCGCAGGAAGGTGCCATCGCCGCCGAGGACCACGAGGGCATCGGTCGTCGGCAGCTCGCGGCGGAGCGCCTCGAGGTCGCCGGCCTGGGCACGCCATTCGTCGATGCCGCGTTGGTGGCACCACCCGGAGGCGCGCGCCGCCAGCTCGATCGTCGCCTCGATGGTCGGGTTATAGGCGAACCCGATCCGGGTGACCGTCACGTGCCGGTCACGTTGGCGATGCGCTGCGGGAGGTCGGTGCAGCCCGGGCCTGACGCGAGATGGACGAGGAACTCGCGGTTGCCGTCCTGGCCGGTGATGGGCGAGGCGATGATGTCCCGCGTCCCCAGACCGAGCATGGCTGCGTACGTGGTCATGCGCTCGAGCACCTTGCGATGGACGGCCGGGTCACGGACCACCCCGCGGTCGGTCCTCCCCTTCCCCGCTTCGAACTGCGGCTTCACGAGCGCGACAAGGTCGGCCTTCGGCGTGAGCGTCGTCGCCACCGGCCCGAGGACCTTGTCCAACGAGATGAACGACACGTCGATGACGGCGAGGTCGATCGGCTCGGGCAGCGTCCCGGCTGTCAGTGTCCGCGCGTTCGTGCGCTCCATCGAGGTCACCCTGACGTCGCGCCGCAGCGATTCGGCGAGCTGGCCACGACCCACGTCGAGAGCGTAGACATGGCGGGCGCCGCGCTGCAACAGGACGTCCGTGAACCCGCCGGTGGAGGCGCCGACGTCGAGGATCGTCTTGCCGGTCGGGTCGATGCCGAACGCATCGAGCGCCGCCGCGAGCTTGTGCCCGCCGCGCCCGACGTAGGGATCCGGGGCCTCCAGGTCCACCGGCGCGTCCTGGTCCACGCGATCGCCGGCCTTGAGGTCGCGTCGGGCCGAATCACCTTCGCCGACGCGGACCTTGCCGGCGAGCACGTAGGCCTGCGCCTTCGACCGCGTCTCGGCGAGTCCCCGATCGACGAGCAGCTGGTCGAGGCGGACCTTCCGTTGCCGGCGGGTGGCGGTCGGGCTCACCCGCCTATCGTGGCATAGCCGCCTGCACCAGGACTCAACCGGGACAGTGATCGGGGCGCACCGACCCTGTGCCGTGCGATCGAGTCCAATGAGGATCACTGGAGAATTGGTGAGCCCTCTTGAACCCATCACACGAATCATCAGGAGCCACCACGTCGAGTGTCATGCGCGTGCGCTGTACCGACCGTCTTACGGCACATGGCCTGGCTTGGCATGGGCTGCTTCACCGGGACTGGGCACTCTGTGAGTCCTTGGAGGCTTGTTCCACGGCCGTTCAGCCGCGTTCGCGTTCCCGCTGGCGGGTGATCGTCAGCCCGACGATGCGCGAGATGACGAGCGCCACGTAGAGCAGACCCGCGACCTGCTCGATCATCACGATGGCGCGGGCCTGCGGCAGCACGGGCGTGACGTCGGAGAGCCCGACGCTCGTCAGGTTCGTGAACGACAGGAACAGCAGCTCGAACCAGGTCCGCTGGAGGGCCGGCGAGGCATCCGTCACGAACGAGCCCGGCCACACCACCTGGATCGCCATGAACGCGTACGCGAACGCCCACGCGACCACCGTGAACGTGGCCCCCGTCGCCCAGAGCTCATCGACCGTCACGAACCGGTCGAGGAACATGTAGCGGATCAGCGCGATGCTGGTGTACGCATAGAACGCGGCATGGAACGCTGACGACAAGAACACGATCGTGCCGTTCGACGGATCGATCGCCTCCAGGATCGTCAGGACCACGACAGGGACGCCGATCCCCACCGACACTCGGGTGAGCGCCGGTGTCTCCCGCACGGCCCGTACGGCGAGCACCAGCACGATCAGCGAGAACAGCGACAGCGCGGCACGACCGAAGGGCGACGTGTCCATGAACGGGTAGAGCACGACGCCCAGCAGTTGGACGACCAGCAGCACCGCCGATGGGTGGCGCCAGATCCGCGCCGCCAGGGTGTCCCGCTGGGCGGCGTCGCTCATCGCCCGGTCAGGCGACGTCGGAGGTGGATCGACCAGGACTCAGTCGGAGCGTCGCCAGCGTCTCACGGACCTGCTCTGCGAGGCCGGGGGCGTCGAGGCGGAGCATGCGCCGCAGGTCCGCGACGGACCCGTGGTCGACGAACCGGTCGCCCGGGATGCCGACGATGCGGACGACCACATCGCGATAGGCGGCGTCGGCGAGGCGTGCCTCCTCGATCAGCTCCAGCACGGCCGACCCGAACCCGCCGCTCACCACGCTCTCCTCGAACGTCACGACCAGTCGCTTGCCTCGGGCCGCGTCGAGGATCAACTGGCGGTCGAGCGGCTTCGCGAACCGGGCGTTGATGACACCGACCGACCAGCCGTCAGCCTCCAGCGCGGCGGCGGCTTCCATCGCCCGCATCACGATCGGGCCGAAGCCCACGAACAGCAGATCCCGACCGTCGCGCAGCGTCTCGCCCTGCCCGACGGGCAACACGCCCGGCGTGACCGGCGCCAGCCCGAACCCCGGGTCGCGCGGATAGTGCAACGCGAACGGATGGTCCTGGGCCAGGCCGGTCCGCAACAGCGACCGCAGCTCCTGCTCGTCCTTGGGGGACGCGATGACCAGGTTCGGTAGCTGGCGCTGGGCGGCGACGGTGAACATGCCCTGGTGCGAGGTCCCATCCTCGCCGACGAGTCCGGCCCGGTCGACCGCGATGAGCACCGGCTGATCGTTCTGGCAGACGTCGTGGACGGTCTGGTCGAAGGCGCGCTGGAGGAACGTCGAATACAGCGCGACGACCGGACGCATGCCGCCCATCGCCAGGCCGGTCGCGAGCGTGACGGCGTGCTGCTCCGCGATGCCGACGTCGAAGACGCGGTCCGGGAAGACCTCGGCCAGCTTCGACATGCCGGTCCCGGTCGGCATGCCGGCCGTGATCCCCACGATCCGCCGATCCTCGCGCGCCGCCTCGATCAACTCGGCCGCGAACACGGCCGTGAAATTCGGGTTCTTCTTCGGTGCGGCCGGCTCTGGCGTCGGCGACGCGGCATCGTCGGTCATCGACTCGGTCGGGAGCCCGGCCGGCGCCGTCCTCGACCCGTCGTAGGCGTCCACCTGCGGCGTGAGCTGCATCGGCGGCAAGGCCGCCCCGTGGAACCCGACCTGATCCTCGATCGCCGGTCGGTAGCCGCGGCCCTTCTGCGTCCGCACGTGGACGATGATCGGGCCCGGCAGGGCGAGCGCCGCCCCGAGCGTCTCGAGCAGGGCCCCGATGTCATGGCCCGGCACGACGCCGATGTAGGTGATCCCGAGGTCCTCGAACAACTGCCCCGGCTGGGCGAAACGCACGACCGAGGCACGCAACCGCTTCGAGAGCTCGAGCAGGGTCGGACCGAGGATCGGCAGCCGTCCGACCGCCCGGTCATACGCGCTCCGGCTCTGCCGCCACGCGCTCGACAGCTTGATCTGCGAGAGGTACTTCGAAAAGGCACCGACCGTCGGGCTGATCGACATCTCGTTGTCGTTCACGACGATCAGCATCTGGGTCTTGCGCTGGCCGATGTCGTTGAGCGCCTCGAGCGACAGCCCCGACATCAGCGCCGCGTCGCCGACGACGACCGCGATCCGCTCCATCCCGTGCCGGAGGTCGCGCGCCTCGGCGAGGCCCTCGGCGATCGACAGCCCCGTCCCGGCGTGACCGCCGTCGAAGACGTCATGGGGCGATTCGGAGCGTCGTGGGAAGCCACCGACGCCATCGAGGGAGCGGAGCGTCCGGAACCGGTCGAGCCGGCCGGTGAGCAGCTTGTGGGGGTACGCCTGGTGTCCGGTGTCCCACACGATCCTGTCGCGCGGCGACTCCAGGAGCCGGTGCAGGGCGATCGTGAGCTCGACGACGCCGAGCGAGGAGCCGAGATGGCCGCCGGTCTCCGCGACGGTCGAGACGATGGTCTCGCGGATCTCGGCGGCGAGCTGGACCAGTTGCGGCTCGGTGAGCCCGCGCAAGTCGGCAGGCCCATGGAGGTCGTGGAGGATGGTCACGCGGTGGGTGGCTCCGATAGAACGATGGTCGGCGGCAGGACGGGCCAGCGAGCCCGTGTGTGATGTCGGTGCGAAGCGTAGCGCGAGCGCGGAAAGGACCGCGGCGTCAGTCTAAACCTGTTCCTTGTAGGTCGCCAGTTTTTTCGGGCGATCTCAGCCTTCCTCGACGGTGCGATCCTCGGTGACCTCGACCGTGTCGAGCGTGCTGCCCTTTGCGACGAGCTGGCGCATCCGCAACTCCGCACTTCGGAGCAGGGTCTCGCAACGTTCCAGCAGCGCGGCGCCGCGTTCGTGGAGCGCAAGCGTCCGCTCGAGCGGCAGGTTGCCGCTCTCCAGCTCGGCGATGGTGCGCTGAAGCTCGGCGAGCGCATCGTCGAACGACAGCTCGTCTGGCGACGTCCCACCCGACGGCGCGGATCCGTCGGGGGCGCGTTCGTCAGTCGTTCCCGTCACCGTCGTCCTCATCGATGCGCTCGGCCAGTCGACCGAGCCGCGGCGCGACCAGCATACCGAGGCCGATCCCGACGATCGCGAACACCGCGACCGCCACGACGAACACGACGAGATCCGAGCTCATCGGCCCGGTTCGTCGACCGTCGCGGACATGTCGCCCCGCGCGACGCGGATGCGCAACGGCGATCCGCCCGGCGCCTCGGCCGGGTCGCGGACGATCCGGCCATCCGGGCGCCGCACGATCGCATAGCCCCGCTCGAGTGTGGCGGTGGGGCCAAGGACTGCCAGCGCCGCGGACGCGGCGTCGAGCCCGGAACGAGCCGCCGCGACCCGCGCGGCGCTCAGTCGAGGTAGATCGCTGGCAGCGGCTGTCAGGCGCAGACGCTCCCGGGCGAGCCGGCCCTCGACGGCGCGCGTCGCCCGGTCGAACAGCAGTCCCACCTGCTCGCGGGCAGCTGCGAGGCGTGCCGCGGGACTGACGCGCTCCAGGGCACGCCGTTCGACCTCAAGATCGCGTGCGGCCATGGCCAGCCGGCGCTCCATTGCCGTCGAAAGCCGATCGGCGGCTCGTCGCAGCGCGGCCGCCATCTCGAGCCGGTCGGGCACGACGATCTCGGCGGCCGCCGACGGCGTGGGCGCCCGGACGTCGGCCGCGAAGTCCGCGAGCGTGACATCGACCTCGTGGCCCACGCCGCACACCACAGGGAGGGGATGCGCGACTACGGCACGCACGACGCGCTCGTCGTTGAAGGCCCAC
>DATBMM010000356.1:0-3108 GCA_036554825.1 Candidatus Limnocylindrales bacterium | reverse complement strand
CCTCGGCCGATGCCTCTTCCCCTCCCCGGAAGACGAGCCCCGAGAAGCTGATCGCGGCGCCGAGGTCGAGCATCGCTCGCGCGTAGTCGACCGGCCCGGAGAAGCTGTGCACGACGATCCCAGGCCGGCCGGCGCCCATCGCGACGAGCTCGGCGTGGAGCGCATCCTGAGCGTCGCGGCGGCCGGCTCGCGATCGACAGTGCAGGATCGCCGGCTTGCCGGTGTCGGCAGCGAGGCGGAGGTTCCGGCGCAGGTTGGTGAGCTGGTCCGGGATCGGGCTGAAGACCCGGTCGAAGTCGAGACCGGTCTCGCCGATGGCCACGACCCGCCGCTCGTCGGCCCAGGCGACGATCCGCTGCCAGCCGGCGTCATCGACCTTGGCGGCGTCGTGGGGGTGCACACCGACCGCGATGTCGATCCAGGGGACGCGATCGGCCAGGTCGAGCGCGCGATCGCAGGATGCCACGTTCCAGCCCGGGACCAGGATGCGTTCGACGCCCTCGGCCCGCGCCGCCTCGAGGACCTGCTCGGCGTCGTCGGCGAAGCGCTCGGCGTTGACGTGGCAGTGGGAGTCGATCAGCCGCACGGCCGCATCGTAGGCGGGCCGGGCGTCCGGGTGAGCGGCCCAGCCTGGCGGATTCCCGTGCCACGGGAGCAGGCAACACGATCCGCTCCGGAGGGTCTCCCGAGTCCCGTGGCGCGGGAGGACCGGCACCGGATTCCCGTCCCGCGGGACGCCTGTCCCCTCAGCGGGGCTCGGATGTCGCCTGTTCCCGTCCCACGGGAACGGGCCGAGGTTCCCGACGTGGCCCGTATCCCGAGAGGCCCTTAGCCCCCTGCTGCGACCTCCGTGTCGGCCGCCTCGACCTCGAGTCGCGGGAACAGGGGCACCGGCGTGGCGACCCGACCCGGCTCGGCCGCGCGGGCGCCCCATTCGAGCTCCGCGAGCACCGACCCCTCGCCGTTCCCGTCCGGCCCGTAGCCATACCCGAAACCGAGCTGCTCGAGGACCCTCGGCGCGGTCGTCGGCAGGAACGGGGCCACGGCGAGGCCGATGAGCCGGCAGGCCTCGACGAGGTCGCCGAGGACCCCGCGCAGTCGATCGCCGGCTGCCTCGTCGCCGTCCTTCCAGGCCTTCGCCAGCTCCCAGGGCTTCTCGGCGTCGACGACCCGGTTCGCGCCGCCGACGTATTCCCACAGCTCGGCGAGGGCCTCATGGAGCCGGCACGCTTCCAATGCCTCGGCATACCGCTGGATCGTGTCGTTCCAACCCTCGGCCAGCGGCGAGTCGCGTTCGAGTCGAGGTGCGGGGCGAACGCCGTCCAGGTAGCGCTTGGTCATCGAGACCGTGCGGTTCAGCAGGTTGCCGAAGTCGTTCGCGAGGTCCGCGTTGTAGCGACGCACGAACGAGTCCCACGACACCTCGGCGTCCCTGTCGAAGGGGACCTCGCGGAGCAGGACATACCGCGCGCCATCGCTGCCGAACGCGGCCACGAAATCGTTCGGGTCGAGGAAGTTGCCCCGGCTCTTGCTCATGCGCTCGCCCCCGGCGGCCATCAGCCAGCCATGGACCCACACCCGACGCGGTGCCTCGAGCCCGGCGCTCCACAGCATCGCCGGCCAGAAGATCGTGTGGAAGCGGGCGATGTCCTTGCCGATCACGTGAAGGTCGGCCGGCCACCAGCGCCCGAACGACGCCATGTCGTCGGGGAAACCGGCGCCGGTGATGTAGTTGATCAGCGCGTCGTACCAGACGTAGATGACGCCGGCCTCCGGGTCCCACGACCCATCCTCGCGTTGCGCCGATTCGCCGTTCTCGGCGATGGGGAACGGGATGCCCCAACCGCCGGGCGTGCGCTCACGTGAGATCGAGAAGTCCTCGAGGCCGCCCCGGATGAACCCGAGCATCTCGTTGCGCCGGAAGTCGGGCTGGACGAAGTCGGCATGGTCCGCGAAGTGCTGCTCGAGGCGCTCCTGGTAGGCCGACAGCCGGAAGAACCAGTTCTTCTCGGTCAGCCACTGGAGCGGCACGTCCGGATGGTTGGGGCAGATCGTGCCGCGCGCGGTCTCGACGACGTCGGTCGCATTGCGGAAGCCCTCGTTCGGGCAGTACCAGCCCTCGTACGTGCCGAGATAGATGTCGCCGTTGGCATGCGCTCGGCGGACCATCTCCTGTGCGGCGCGGATGTGGTCTGGATCGGTCGTCCGGATGAAGCGATCGGGGGCGATGCCGAGGGCGTCCTCGGCCTCCTTGAAGAGCGCGACCTTCTCGTCGACGAACTCGCGCGCCGGACGCCCCTCGTCGACCGCCGCCTGGGCGATGTTGATCGAATGCTCATCGGTGCCGGTCAGGAAGCGCGTGTCATCGCCCTTCATCCGGTGCCAGCGCGCGATGACGTCGGCGCCGATGACCTCGTACAGGGTGTGGACGCCAGGCTTGGAGTTGGCGTAGGCGATGGCCGTGGTCAGGTAGTACCGGGGGCGCGAGTCCATGGGAGGCCGATGGTAGCAGCGGCACCGCGCCGGTCACCGCGGGTGCTACGAGGGCGCGGTGCCCGTCAGTGCCGGAAGTGACGGACTCCGGTGATCAGCATCGTCCCGTCCAGGCGGTCGACCACCTCGATGGCCTCGGCGTCTCGCATCGAGCCACCAGGCTGGATGAACGCTCGCACCCCCGCGGCCAGACACGCCTCGACGGCGTCCGGGAACGGGTAGAACGCGTCGCTCGCGCAGGCGGCACCGGCCGTCGAGGCGACCCCGAGGATGGTGTGGGCCTTGGCCACCGCCTGGCGAGCCGCATCGACACGTGACGTCTGGCCGCTGCCCATCCCGACGAGCCGCCGGTCCCGGACCAGCACGATCGCGTTCGACGTCACGCCGCGCACCAGCCGCCAGGCAAGGTCCAGGTCGAGCTGCTCCGCATCGGTCGGGGCGCGCCTGGTCGCACAGGTCCAGGTCGTCGGTGCATCGGCCGCGACGTCGGGCACCGTGATCAGGACCGCGCCGCCGGCCGTGCGGATCGACCCCGTTGGCGCCATGCCGGCCGTCGCGATCGGCTCGTCCGACGCGAGCAGCTCATCGACGAGCACTCGCAGGTTGGCTTTGCTG
>DATBMM010000348.1:0-5673 GCA_036554825.1 Candidatus Limnocylindrales bacterium | reverse complement strand
TGACGGACCGCCGGTCAGCAGCACGCTGTCGGTCTCGATGACACCGGCGTCCGTCTCGACGCCCACCACGCGCCCGCCCGCGTCCAGACGAAGGCCGGTGTACGCAGTCCGTTCGCGGAGCTCGACGCCGCACGCCTGCATCGCCAGCGAGTAAGCGCGAACGTTGCGCGGCGGGTCGATGGGGCCGTCGGCAGCCCGGTAGCTGCCGCCCCGATGGCCATCGGAGGCGAGCGTCGGGATGAGGCGGACCGCCTCCTCGGCGTCCACCCATCGCACGTCGGGCAGGCCGGCCGCCTGCTGCATCGCCACGCGGTCCCGGCCGGCTCGCTCGTCGTCGTCGGTGACGGCGAGGATCAGGTAGCCGAGCTCGCGGAACCCCGAATCGGTGCCGTACGCGGCCGCCTGGCCGCGGTAGAAGTCGATCGACCACCGGCCGAGCGTCACCGTCGCCGGCGTCCCGCCCTGGGCACGCACGATCCCGGCCGCGCGCGACGAGGCGCCCATCCCGGCGAGGCCCTTCTCGACGACCACCACGCGGCCCACACCGTCGCCCGCCGCGAACACCGACGCCCAGCCGCCGATCGTGCCGGCCCCGACGATCACCAAGTCCGCGCGATCAGTCACGGTCGCCTCCTCCGGTCGGGGTCAGCCGTCGAGGGCTGCGGCTTCGACGCACGCGGCGATCACCCCGAGCCGCTGCAGACGACCGTACGTGGTCCGGCGTCGCACCGTCCAGGCCGCGACGTCGAGACCGGCTGCCCGGGTCGCCGCGATGGAGCTCGGTTCGATCGCGTGGAAGTCGACGGAGATCGTCGTGCACCCGAGCTCGACCGCCCGACCGATGGTCGCCGACGTCAGGTCCCAGGCGTTCAGCCAGCGCGGCCAGGCGGGCGCGAGACCGGCCACGCGCTCCAACGTTTCGGGGACGAACGAGGAGACCACGCCGTTGACGAGCCCGGGACCACGACCGGAGGCGAGCACCTCGACCACCGCACGATCATGGAGGCCCTTGAGGTCCACGTCGATCATCGCCTTGTGCGGGATCATCGCCAGCGCATCGGCGAGCGCCGGGATCCCGAGGTCCTCGAGCTCGCGGGCGGGCAAGCCGTCGACGCGTCCCGGCCGTCCCTGGACCCGATCGAGCGACTCATCGTGGCTGAGGACCGGGACGCCGTCGGCCGACAGCCGGACATCGAACTCGACGCCGTCGCAGCCCGGCACCGCGAGCGCGGCCGCCAGCGCCGGGATGCTGTTCTCCGGCGCCTGTCGCCAGTCGCCACGATGGGCCAACCGCAACACCCCTCAGCCGACCTCGAGGTGGGCGGCGATCCCGAAGTGGTCGCTCGGGTAGAGGGTGGGATCGTCGGGGTGTGGACGGTCGAAGGCCAGGCGGGCGTCGACCACGCGGATGTCGCCACGGACCCAGAGGTAGTCCAGGCAGCCGGGGTCGCCATCGGTGTCCATGGCCGGCGCCTGCAGCCCGGATGGCCACGTGATCCCCGGCTCCGCCCCGTTGGCCTCGAGGAAGGCCGATCGGAACCCGGCTGCGGTCATCCGGACGTACGCCGGCTCCGCCGGGTCGGCGTTGAAGTCGCCCATCGCCACGACGCCATCGGTCGGTGGCGCGGAGGCGAGCCAGTCGAGGAGCGTCGTCGCTTGTCGATCGCGGACGGCCAGGTCGGCCGGGACGTGGTGCAGGTGGGTGACCGCGACCAGGATCGCGCGACCCCCAGGGAGCCGCAGCACGACCCGATGGGCGGCACGCTCGTGGCCGAGGTCGACCCGCTCGACGTCATCGACGGTGAGCGGCTCCCGGACGAGCAGGCTGTTGCCATACTCCGGTCGACCCGCCCAGCCGCGGATCGCGGCGTAGTGGCCCTCCCCGGCCGCCCCGATGAGCCGATCCTGCTGCATCACGTACACGACCTCCTGCAGCCCGAGCAGATCAGGTTGCAGCGCCGCCATGTCGGCGAGGATCAGCGGCAGGCGTTCCGGCCAGCGATCGGCCAGGTTGAGGATGTTGAAGGTCGCCACGTGGAGCGACGTCGGGCGATCCGTCACCCCGGGCCCTCGGGCCGCCCGCCCTCGCTGACCGGGAGCGCGAACGAGAACGTGGAGCCGCGGCCCTCGTCCGAATCGACCCAGATCCGCCCGCCGTGCTGCTCCACGACGTGGCGCGCGATGGCCAGCCCGAGGCCCGTCCCGCCACCGGCCTCCGCCCGGAGCCTGGCTCGATCCACCTTGTAGAAGCGTTCGAAGACCCGATCGCGGGCGCCGCGCGGGATGCCGATGCCGTGGTCCTCGACCGAGGTCACGACATGGTCGTCGTCATGGGCGGTGCGGATCGTGATCTCGCCACCGTCCGGGCTGAACTTCACCGCGTTGTGGACGAGGTTGACCACGACCTGCCCGAGCCGCGCCGAATCGCCCCGGACGGTCGGTAGCCCGGCCGGCGTGTCCAGGTGGAACGTCACGCCCTGGCGTTCGCCGAACAGCCGGAGGCGTTCCGCCGACGCTGCGGCGAGCCGGCTCATGTCGACGCCGTCGGCCATCTGGAGCGTGCCGCCACCCTCGATCCGGCTGAGGTCGAGCAGCTCGTTGACCATCTGGACGAGGTGTCCGGTCTCGACCTCGATCTTGCCGATCCGATCGCGCATCTTGGCCGGGATGGCATCGCCGACGCCTTCGGCCTCCCGCTGCAGGGTCTCGGCGAGCAGGCTCACGGTCGTCAGGGGCGTGCGCAGCTCGTGCGAGAGGTTGTCGATGAACTCGGTGCGGATGCGCTGGAGCCGGCGCAGCTCCGACACGTCCTCGAGCACGATCCAGGTGCCGCCGCCGGGGGCGCCGCGCGCGTGGAGGACGAGGACGGGACCGTCCGCCCCGGCTGGGCGGATCTCGGCGGTCGACGGGGTCGATGCGGCTCGTCGAGCCCTGGCCGCGAGGCTTTCGACCGCAGGGTCCATGAAGGCTTCCATCACGGTGCGACCCACCAGCCCGCCCGGCGCATGGCCGAGCAGCTCGTGCGCGCGGGCGTTGGCCTCGACGACCCGGAGGCCGTCGTCCAGCCGGACGACCCCGAGCGGGAGACCATCGCGGAGGGCCTGGTCAGCGGCACTCCTCGTCTCCAGCTCGCGATCCCGGGAGGCCGTCTCCGCCCGCGCTCGCTCCACCAGGGCTGCCGTCCGGTCGAGCGCTCGACCGCGCCGGACGTACGCGATCGTCGCCAGGATGGTCGTCGATGCGAACAGGATCGCGATGACGACGCTCGGCTCCACGCCGCGAGCATCGCACACCGGACCGAGGCGGGTCGGGCCTCATCGACCTCGGACGCGGCCTCCCCACGGCGGGGGACGCTCGATCAGGTCGCCGAGCCATGGTGCTGCGTGGCGATCGAACGCACGCGCCGTGAAGGCGTGGCGTAGCACGAGCAGGTGGGCGATGCGGGCCGCTGCGCGACGGGCTCCGGTCACCGAGCGGACGCCCCGGGTGTCGGTCGCCGCGAGGGCCCGGTCGACGGCCGCGATAGCGTCCTCCGCCGCCAGCTCGCTCGAGACGCGCAGCGCGTCGTCCTCCTCGGGCGAAGTCGCGTCCGGCCACGGCGCGTCGCCCAGCCGCTCGAGCGTGCCACTCGCGGCGAGCTGCCGCAGCTCGTCCGCGGAGAGGCCGCGGAGACGATCGAGCAGCCGCTCGATCGCGGCCGTCGCCGGTCCATAGCGCGGCTGTCCGACGGCCGAATCCCAGCCACGCGTGAGCCGTTCGCGGGCCCACAGTGACGCCGGGTCGCCGAGGATCTCGTCGAGCACGTCGCTCAGGAGGATGTCAGCCAGTCGACCGACGACGGCGTCACGGATCGACGGCGAGCGACGCGCGGAGGCCGGCAACCGACCGATCGCAGCCCGCTCGGCGTCAGCGAGCGTGCGCTCGAGCTCGGGCGGCACGAACTGACGGAGCGTGGCGAGGAACGCGATCGGTGCCGGCTCGGCGAGCGCCAGCCGATCGAGCTCGTCCGGAGTCAGGCGGCCCACGCGTTCCACGACGGACGCCACGAGCTCGGCCGTGGTCGGCGGGCGTCCGGAAGACCGTGCGGCGGTCCGGCGCGCCGATGGTGCCCACTCCGCCCCGGCACGCGGTGGTCGACCGGCGCGGATCCCGCTCGGATGCTCGCGGTCGTAGCGGCGACGAAGCTCCGGATCGCTGAGCCAGTCGTGCGCGACGTTGATGCGCTTGGCGAGCTCGAGCCCGTTCGGGCCGGCCACGTCAGGGTGGTGCTTGCGCAGTAGCGCCCGCCAGGCGAGCTCGATCGCCTCGGGGCTCGCGTCGCGCGGGACGCCGAGGCGGCCGTAGAGATCATCGTTCGGCAGCGTCTGACGGACGGGCATGGGTCGCCGAACAGGGTACTGGCGCGGCGGCCCCTGGTCGCTATGCTGCTGGCATCCGGTCGGAGGGTCCGGGAGGCACGAGGGATGGTCCGATGAGCTTCATCAAGCGGGCCCAGGAGGCGGCGGCCCAGGTCGCGGCGATGGCCGATCGCACCGCCAGTGATCCGGCGACGGCGGAGCAGATCTCGAAGGGCGCCCGCGAGGCGATGGGCATGGCTCGCCGCGGGGTCACGACCGTCATCGAGAAGATCGACCCGAGCACGCTGGCCGAGCTCATCGTGCGCGCGACGGCGCTGCAGGAGATGACCAACCGCTCTCTCCGCGAGAAGGGCTCGCCGTACCGGATCGCCGAGATCTCGATCTCGGCATCGATCCCGCCGGCGGTCAGCTTCGCGATCGGCCGGATCGGCGATGAGCCTGAGGAGGTGGCGGGTGACGTCGTGTCGTCGGCGGAGCTCGTCGAACAGACCGCCGCCGAGGGCGGCGAGCTCGTGCTCGCGCTCGATGGCACCACCGTCGACCCCACCGCCATTGTCCCGGAGGTGACCGTCGACGGCGACGGCAACGCGATGCCGCCGAGCTCGATCTCGCGAAGCCCGGCGGACGGTTAAGCCGCCGGCGCCACCTCGAACCCGTCGACGAGCATCCGCTCGACGTCCTCCATCGGGCGGGTCGACCGCGCGCCAGTGGCCCGCTCGGTCACCTCGACGCCGCCCGCGGCCAGGGATCGCGGTGAGACGGTCAGGATCCAGGGCATGCCGAGTAGCTCGGCATCGGTGAACTTCACGCCGGGCGACTCGTCTCGGTCGTCCCACAGGATCTCGTGCCGATCGCCCGCCTCCGCGGCGAGGGAATGCAGCCGCTCGGCCACCTCGAGCACCCGCGGCTCCTTGGCCGCGCCGATCGAGACGAGGTGGGCCGCGTAGGGTGCGACCTCGGCCGGCCAGACGATGCCCTTGTCGTCGTGGTGCTCCTCCACGATGCACGCCACGTTCCGCCCGACCCCGATCCCGTACGAGCCCATCACGATGGGATGCTGCTGGCCGTCCTCGCCGAGATACGTGGCTCCGAACGCATCGGTGTACTTCGTCCCGAGCTTGAAGATGTTGCCGACCTCGATCCCGTTGCGGAGGATGACGGTCCCGCCGCAGTTCGGGCACGCGTCGCCCTCCTGGACGTTCGTGATGTCGGTGACGATGTCGGGGGTGAAGTCGCGCCCGACGTTGACGTTCCGGAAGTGGAAGCCCTCACGGTTGGCGCCCGCGACGAGGTTCGGCGATCGGGCCGCCAGGTC
>DATBMM010000343.1:0-17801 GCA_036554825.1 Candidatus Limnocylindrales bacterium | reverse complement strand
GGCTCGGCGCCCGGCTGGTTCGTCATGCGCGCGGACGGTGGTGTCGCGGTGGCACTGCCCGGACCGCCCCGCGAGATGCGCCCGATGTGGTCCGACGAGGCCATGCCGCGTCTCCGGGCGCGAGGCCTGGGTGCCGAGATGGCCGTCCGAACCCTCCGGCTCACGGGGATCGGCGAATCGGCCGTCGCCGAGGTCCTCGGCGAGGAGATGCTCCGCCGCCCCGACCCGGAGGTCGCGACCTACGCACGACTCGAGGCGGTCGATGTTCGGATCAGCGCGTCAGGGATGGATGCGGCGGGCGTCGCGCCGCAGGCCAGGGTCGATGCTGCCGCCGACGTCGTCCGGGACCGACTTGGGGAGTACATCTGGGCGGAGGGCGAGACGACGTGGGCGGACGCCGTCGGCGACCGGCTGACCGCGCGCGGCTGGCGACTGGCCGTCGAGGAGGTCGGGACGGCAGGCCAGGTGGCCGCCCTGTTCGGCGACGCGGCGTGGCTCGACCTCGCCCGTGTGCGCCCGACCACCGACGCCGGCACGGCCCCGCCGGACGAGGAGGACGGCGGACTGGTGGCACGCGCCGCCGCGGTCCGCGATGACGCCGGCACCGACGTCGGCCTGGCGGTCCGCGTCCGACCCCGCGGTTCCGAGTTCGCGGTGAGCGTCGCGACCGTGACCCCCGACGGCGAGCGGCGCCAGACCCGTGCCACGTACATCGGGGGCGCGATGGGCCGCAGCCAGGCCGCGCTGATCGCCGCCGCGACGCTGTTCGAGAGTCTCGGCGGTCGCGGTTAGCGGCGCGAGGTCGCGGTTAGCGGCGCGACGTCGCGATCAGCCTCTCGAGATCGGTCACGACGATGCCCTCGCGCTCGAGGCGGATCAGGCCGTCGTCGGTGAACTGACCGAGCATCTTGTTCACGCTCTGGCGCGTGCAACCGACCATCGCCGCGAGATCGCCCTGCGTCAGGTTGCGCCTGAGCTGGATCCCGCCGTCGCGCAGTTCCGTGCCGCCCTCCTGCGCGAGGCGCACGAGCCTGGCCGCGAGTCGTCCCGTGATGTCCAGGAAGTGCAGCTCCTCGACGTGGGTCGTGAGCCGCCGCAGCTCGCCGGCGATCGAGGCGAGGAGCGCGTCGCGGACTCCGGCCTCGGTGGCGATCAGGTCCCGGAAGCGGTCGCGGGGCAGGACCACCGTCTCGGTCGCGCTCTGGGCCGTGGCGCTCGCCGAGCGCGGCGCGCCGTCGAGCAGGGCGAGCTCACCGAACACGGCGCCGGGGCCGAGCGTGGCCAGGATCGCCTCCTCGCCCGTGTCCGACGGCAAGGAGATCTTCACGTCGCCCGACACGATCACGAACAGTGCGTCACCCGGGTCCCCGACATGGAAGATGACCTCGCCTCGTCGGAAGCGCCGGGACCGCATGCTCGCCGCGAGGCGATCGAGCGCGAGCGGCTCGAGCCCGGCGAAGAACGGGATCGCCGCCAACGCGTCGAGGACCGGCCGTCCCACAAGCATGGGCGCGATGGTACCGGTGTCGAAATCCCGACACATCCCGATCGACCGGCGCCGATAGCATGGGTGGGCATGACGGAGCCACTCGGTCCCCGCCTCCGCCTGACGGTGCTCGGCTGCAGTACGGCAGCACCCCACCCGGCGACGCCGACGGCCGGGTTCCTGCTGGAGTGGGGCTCGACGGCCGTCCTCCTCGACTGCGGTCAGGGCGTCGTCCGGAACCTCCAGAAGGTGCTCGATCCGCACGCCCTGTCGGGCATCGTCATCGGCCATATGCACGCCGACCACTACCTCGACATCGTCGGCCTGCGCTATCTCTACCCGTGGGGGGAGCGAGCGCCCGATCCGCTGCCGCTCCACCTGCCGCCTGGCGGCCGAGCGCGGGTCGATGCATTGTCGGTCGCCGTGAGCGAGCGGGATGGGTTCTTCGACGACGCGTTCGACGTCGTGGAGTACGACCCGGAGCGCGAGCTGGAGATCGGGGACCTGCGGCTGCGCTTCACCCGTGGCCGCCACTACGTCCCGGCGTGGGGCGTCGTCGTCGACGCGCCGGACGGGTCACGCCTCGCGTACACCGGTGACACCGGTCCGTCCGCATCGGTCGAGGACGGCGTTCGAGGCGGCGACCTGCTGCTCGTGGAAAGCGCGCTCGAGGAGGCGGCCCATGATGACCCCGAACGCGGCCATCTGACGCCCGAGGAGGCCATCGACCTGGCGCGGCGGGCGGAGGCGAGGTCGGCCCTCCTCGTGCACTACGACCCGGCGCGGAAGGCGGAGCTGGACGCGCTGTGCGCGGCGGCCGGGCCGTGGATGCGAACCGCCGTCGACGGGCTGACCGTCACGGTCCGGCCGTCACCCGAGCGACGGCCCGCCACCGAGCCGACCTCGACCGGCGCCTCCGCCTAGGCCGCTAGACGCTCTCCACGGTCGGCGCCAGCCCGACCGGCGTCATGGACTCACGGGCGCCGACGAGCGACTCCATCGCGTTCGAGGCACGGGCGCGGTCGGCCGCCGCGGCCCCTGGATCGTCCGCTTCGGCGAGGTCGGCAGCCTGTCGCCAGTAGGCGGCGGCCTCGGCGACAGCACCCAGCCCGAGGGCGCTCTCGGCGGCCTCCCGGAAGCGGGCGATGGCCTGCGCCACGTCGCCGGCGGCGAGGCGGTGCGCAGCGATCTGTCCCGGGCTGCCGACGTCGGGCATCCGTTCGAGTCGATCGGCCAAGCGCGCGTGGAGCGCGCGCCGCCGGGAGGCCAGCAGGCCGGCGTAGGCGGCATCGTGGATGAGCGAGTGGGCGAACCGCCAGCGGCCGTCATCCTGCCGCTGGACCAGGGAGCTCGATGCCAGGTGGTCGAAGGCCTCCGGTTCGAGCGGCCCGTCCAGGAGCTCGCCTACCACGGCCGGCCGGAACGAGATGCCGATGACCGACGCGACGTCCAGGACCTCGCGTGCCGGCGGAGGCAACGCGTCGATGCGCGCACCGAGCACCGCTCGGAGGGTGATCGGGACGCGGGTGCTGCCGGTCCCGGTCATCGCCACGAGCCCGTCGCGCCATTGGAGCGTGCCGTCCTCGAGGAAGGCGCGCACCGTCTCGCCCACGAACAGCGGGTTCCCGCCGGTCCGCTCATGGATGCTGCGGGCACCGTGGGCGTCGACCGCCGCCCGGGCGACGATCGTCGCGAGTCGCGCCGTGTCCGGCTCGTCCAGGCCCTCGAGCCGTAGGCGGATAGCGTCGTCGGGCAGGGCGGGATCGATCGGCGCCCCTGGTCGGGAGGCGACCAGCAGCACCAGCGGGTGGGTGGCCGTCCGCTCGCTCACGAGATCGACCATGCCGACGCTCGCCGGATCCAGCCACTGCAGGTCGTCGATGACCACGACCCGGGGCCCGGTCGACTCGAGGAGCCGGTCGAGATAGCGGGCGCCGACCTCGGCGAGTGCGAGATTGATGTCGGCGGGCTCACTCGGCGTGTCCGCCGCCTCGATCTCCCAGCCCGAGAAGTCGGCGTCGCGGGCGATGGCCGCGATCGCGCCACCGAACCGGCGGCGGGTCTCGGGCGGGACGTCGTCGGTGAACAGCAGGCGACGCGCGAGCGTGCCCGAGTCGACGCCGTGCTCGTCGGCGATCACCTGGGCGAACAGCCGCGCCCACCGATACGGCTCGTTCCGGGCGTACGAGACGTTGTCCGTCCAGGTCCACGCGAAGCCAGCCGACCGGGCGCCCATCTCGACGGCCTCCAACAACCGCGACTTGCCGACGCCGGCCTCACCCTCGATGGCGACGACCCTGCCGCGGCCCGTCCGGCGGGCGGCGTCGAGCGTCGCGCCGATGACGCCGAGCTCCCGGGTGCGGCCGACGAGCGGATCCGGGCTCGCGGCCCGATACGGGATCCACGGCCCCACCCCCGCCTCCCCGCGGAGCGCATGCAGCTCGACCGCCACCGATTGGCCGCGGAGGACGACCGCGCCACGAGCGTCGGTCGCGAGTCGGCCTCGCGCGGCCCGGACCGTCGCGGCGTCGAGGAGGATCTCGCCCGGCCGCGCCAGCGACTGGATGCGCGCCGCCGTCGTGATCGCCTCGCCGGTCAGGCGCAGGTCGCCATCGACCGCGGTCGTCGCGGAACCCGCGACCACTTCGCCCGTGGCCAGACCGATGCGGACGTCGAGGGGCTCGCCGCCGGCCGCCGCCTCGTGGAGCCCGGCCCGGATCGCCAGCGCCGCGAGGGCCGCCCGGACGGCGTCGTCGTCGTGCGCCCGGGGCCAGCCGAACACCGCGAACACGGCGTCGCCGATGAACTTCTCACGCGTCCCGTCGAACCGCTCGATCGCCGCAGCCATCGTCGCGAGCGCCGCCGTCACCCGGGCGCGCACGTCCTCCGGGTCGTGCTCGGCGAGCATGCGCACGTAGTCGACCAGGTCGGCGAACAGTGCCGTGACGACGCGCCGGTCCCCGCTCGGCGCCGCGGGCGGCTCCGTCGGAGCCGACGCGCTTCGCCCGAGCTCGCGACCGCGGACGTGGTCCGAGTCGCCGGGCGGCACGGCCAGCGACCTGCCGCATCGAGCGCAGAAGCGAGCATCCTCCCCCGCGATGGCCCCGCACGACGGACAGCGCACGTCGCGCGCCGACCTCAGGAGATCGTGAGCAGCGGTCGCGACTCCGCGGCCGCGGCGCGGACGCTCATCCGGGCGGCCACGGCCTGGGCCACCCCGGTCAGCGCCTTCGCGGCCGGACCCGGTTCGCGTTGCGCGACCGCCGGCACGCCGACGTCGCCGCCCTGTCGGACGGTCACGTCGAGCGGGACACCCCCCAGGTACTCGAGGCCGTGCTGGGCGGCGAACCGCTCGCCGCCGCCACGGCCGAAGATCTCGGTCAGCTCCCCGCAGTGGGGACAGGCGAATGCCGTCATGTTCTCGACCACGCCGAGGACCGGCACGTTCATGCGCTGGAACATCGCGAGGGCCTTGGCCACGTCGCTCAGGCTGACCTCCTGCGGGGTCGTGACGAGCACGGCTCCCGAGATCGGCACGGCCTGGGCGAGCGTGAGCTGCGCGTCGGACGTGCCGGGTGGCAGGTCGATCACGAGATAGTCGAGCTCCCCCCAGTCGACGTCACGCAGGAACTGCTGGATCGCGCCGCCGACCAGCGGTCCGCGCCACACGATCGGCTGGCCCTCCGGGACGAAGAACTGGATCGAGATGGTCTTGACGCCGTAGCGCTCGAGCGGGGTGATCTTGTTGTTCGGGCTCGCCTTCGGCTGGCCCTCGACCCCGAGCATCAGGGGGATGTTCGGGCCGGTGATGTCGGCGTCGAGCAGCCCGACGGTGGCGCCAGCCTGGGCGAGCGCGACGGCGAGGTTGACACTGACCGTCGACTTGCCCACGCCACCCTTGCCCGAGGCGACCGCGATGATGTTCTTGACACCCGGGACCAGCTGCTCCGCCTGGCGGGGCTGAGCTCGACGGACCATCGCCCCCCACGTGATCTCGACGTCGGTCGCGCCGAGGTCGGTGATGACCGCGCGGGCGTTGCGCTCGATCTCGTCCTTGAGCGGGCAGGCGGGTGTGGTCAGCTCGATGGTGAAGGCGACCCGCGACTCCTCGATCGCGATGGACTTGACCATCTCGAGCGTCACGATATCGCGGCCCAGTTCAGGCTCCTGGACGTTGCGGAGCGCCTCGAGCACGGCGCCTTCGGTGATCGGGGTCATGCGACGGGTGGGCCCTCGTTCTGTCACGGGAAGTGTCGGAATACCTACATCGTACCCCCGTTCGCGCCCTTGTCCCACACGGGCCGCGATCTTCGCGCGTGCGGCTCGCCTCCGCTAGGCCCGCACGAATTTCTGGATCGCCCGGCTCCCGCGATCGAGGCCGATCCACGACTCGGCGGTATCGGCGACGTAGAAGCTGCCCTCCGAGTCGACGGCGATGCCGTGCGGCGCACAGAACAGCCCGGCCCCCGGCTCGTTCGTGACCCGCCCGGTCACCATCGGGTGGCGGGACGGGGCCGTGGGCAGCGCCAGCGCGACGCCGCCGGTCTCGTAGTCGTCGACCTCCGGGCCATCGCCCCAGCGTGCGAGCACCGTCCCATCCCGATCGAGGACGCTGACCCGGTGTGACAGTTCGGCGACGTAGAAGGCGCCGTCGGGGCCCTTGCGCACGCTCTGCGGCAGCCGCAGTCCCGTCCACTCGCCCAGGAACTGCCCCTGGAGCGTGAAGTACTGGACCCGGTTGTTGTAGCGATCGGCGGCGTACAGCCGGTCGTCCTCCGGGTCGATGAACACGCTGTGGACCGTGTTGAACTCCCCGGGTCCATGACCGGGCGAGCCCCACGAGAACCTCAGCTCACCGTCCGGGCTGAAACAGTGGATCTTCGCGTTCCCGTAGCCGTCGCTGACGTAGATGTCACCGTTCGGAGCAGCGGTCGCGTGGGTCGGCCGGTTGAACGGCTTGCCGCTGAAGGCCGGGGCGTTCTGGTGCGGGCTCCCGATCGTCAGGACGTGCCGGCCGTCCCTGGTGAACTTGCGGACCGAGTGGTCCCGGCTGTCGGCCGTGTAGACGTGGCCGTCCGGAGCGACGCTCAGTCCGTGCGGGAACAGGAAGTAGTGCTCGCCGCCGATCTCGCCCCACGCGTCGAGGAAGCGGCCCTCCTTGTCGAAGATCATCACCGGGTGCTTGCCGCGGCAGAAGACGTAGACGTTGTCGTCGGCATCGATGCCCACGTCGGCGACCTCGACGAAGGTCCAGCCTTTGGGGCGCCTGAAGAACCCGTCGACGACCTCGTAGCGGTCCCGGCCGATGTCAGCGTGCATCCTTGCCTCCCCCTCCATGCTGCCTCGGGTGGTCGACCACACCGCTGTACCCCGCACGACAGCCGACCGTGACTAAGGGTCATTTACGTGGTGCACGTGTGCAACAGGACTATCGGTGTGTTAACGGCCGGACCATTGACAGCGAGCATGGCGGACCGCTGTATTCGCGAGGCACTCGTCGGATAGGGGGGACTCTGACATCGCTACTCCAGCCGCCGCTCTCGCCGCGTCCGCTGCCACCACTGTCGGCACCGCGGAAGGCACCGTCACCATCCAGACCGCGGCCGCCATGGCACACGAGATGAAGGCCCTCGGGGTCGAGCACTTCTTCCTCATGACCGGCCGCGACAACCGCCTGTGGATCGCCCTCGAAGAGATCGGCATCCGCCAGGTCCTGGCCCGCAGTGAGGCCGCTGCGGTCTACATGGCGGACGGGTACGCCCGTCTCCGCGGGACGCCGACCTTCGTGTACGGCCCGTATGGACCCGGTGCCGCCAACGTCGCCGGCGGTCTGGCCGAGCCCTTCTGGGCCGGCAGCCCGGTCGTCGCGCTCGTCTCGGCGATGCGCCGCGCGGATCGCTACCGGCGCGAGTACCAGGAGCTCGAGCAGCAGCCGCTGTTCGCGTCAGTCACCAAGTGGGGCATCGAGGCGTCCGTCGCCACGCACGTGCCGCGATTGATGCGCGAGGCTGCGCGTCACGCCATCGCCGGCGCCCCCGGACCCGTGTACCTCGGGATCCCGAATGACATCTTCGAGGAGGACCTCCCGGGCTACACCGGGCCGGCGCCGCTCGACCAGGTCTACGCAGTGCCGTATTCGCGGCCCGCGCCGACGGCGGCCGACGCCGAGGCCGTGGTCCGCGCGCTGACCAGCGCCAGCCGCCCGATCATCGTCGCCGGCGGCGGCATCCATCAGTCGGGGGCGCATGACGCGCTCCGACAACTGGCCGAGCGCCTCAGCATCCCGGTCGTCACCAGCAACTCGGGCAAGGGCAGCATCGCAGAGACCCACGAGCTGGCCCTCGGCAGCGTCGGTCGCTACTCGCGCAACTACGCCAACGCCGCGTTGCGCGACGCGGACCTGATCCTGGCCGTCGGAACGGCGCTCGGAGGCATGGTCACCGACTCGTACCGGCTCGTGACCGTGGGCACGCGGATCATCCACGTCTCGATCGACCCGGACGTGATCGGCATGAACTTCCCGACGGAGCTCGGGCTCGTCGCCGATGCGCGGACGTTCCTCGAGGCCGTGCTCGATGCGTGCATGCGAAGCGAGACGCTGGCATCGTCGGCGGCGGTCGAACAGGTCGCCAGGTTTGCCGCGGAACGGGCCGCGTGGCGCGAGCGGCGAGCCGGCCTCGCCGCCCAGGACGGCCTCGATGGCGGTCCGATGCGGCCCGAGGCGATCATGGCGGCGCTCGACGCTCGCCTGGCTGACGACGCGGTGCTCGTCGCCGATACCGGCTACTCGTCGGCATGGGCCGGTGCCCTGGCCGAGATCAAGCAGGCCGGCCGGAACTTCATGCGGGCCGACGGCTCCCTCGGTTGGGCCTTCCCGGCGGCGCTTGGTGCGCAACTGGCGGAGCCCGACCGGCAGGTCGTATGCATCACCGGTGACGGCGGCTTCGGCTACCACATCGGTGACATCGAGACGGCCATCCGTCACCAGCTGCCGGTGATCGTGATCATCCTCAACAACCAGACGCTGGCGTTCGAGGAGCACGTCCAGGACATGCTGTACGGCAAGGTCGTGCCCGAGGTGAACGAGTTCGTCGACGTGAACTACGGCGCCATCGCGCGGGCCTTCGGGGCGAGCGGCTTCCGGGTCGCGAACGTCGAGGACTTCGAAAAGGCCCTCGCCCATGGCCTGAAGCGCAACGGCCCGACGATCATCGACGCGGTCATCGACCGCGACGCGATCGCGCCGGTCACCCGCTACGACCGCGTCCGCATCCGCGAACTATGACCATCACCGCTCCTCGGATCGACGGCCCCGGGCAGCCGGAGGTCGATCCGAGCCCTCCTACCATCGACACCGTCCGCGCCCTCGCCGAGCACTACTCGAACTGGGGCCGTTGGGGAGCTGACGACGAGCTCGGGACGCTGAACCACATCCGACCGAGCGACATCGTCGCCGCCTCCGGCCTGGTCCGCAGCGGTCGCGTCATCTCGCTCGCCATCCCGGTCGACGAGAACGGCCCGCAGTCGGGCGGCTTCGGCCGGTTCAACCCGATCCACCTCATGATCCGCGACGGCAACGCCGCCGCGACCGGCACGGTGGTGCGCGACTTCTACGGCGGCCGCGACCGCTGGATCCGGGGCACCGACGACCTGCTCATCCTGCCCCTCCAGTCCGGGACGCAGTGGGACGCGCTGGCCCACATCGTGTTCGACGACCGGATCTACAACGGGTATCACGCCACCGACGTCGGGAGCAAGGGCGCCATCCGCAACGACATCGCCAAGACCCGCGATCGGATCGTCGGCCGTGGGGTGCTGCTGGACATCCCGCGCAGCAAGGGCCGGCCGTGGCTCGAGCCGGGCGAGCCGATCCAGGCCGCCGATCTCGACGCCTGCGCCGCCGCGCAGGGCGTGCAGGTCGGGCGCGGCGACATCGTGCTCATCCGGACCGGCCAGATGGCCCAGTGCCGCGCCGACGGCGCGTGGGGCGCCTATGCCGGCGGCGCCGCCCCGGGCCTGGCACTTGACACCGCCGCCTGGATCCACGACCGGGACATCGCGGCCATCGCCACCGATACGTGGGGCGCCGAGGTGCTCCCCAACGAGACACCCGACGTGTTCCAGCCGCTGCACATCATCCTGATCGTCCACATGGGCCTGCTCGTCGGCGAGATCTTCGACCTCGAGGGGTTGGCCGACGACTGCGCGGACGACGGCAGGTACGAGTTCCTGTTCACCGCTCCCCCGCTGCCGATCACCGGCGGCGTGGGCTCCCCAGTCAACCCGCTCGCGATCAAGTAGCCGTCCGATGACCCCCGCGACGCCGCCCGTCCTGATCTTCGGCCCGCACATCGCGGCGCTGGGGGTGCTGCGCGTGCTCGCCCGCCGGCGACGTCTCGAGACATACGTCGTGGACGACACGACCAACGTCATCGTCCGGTCGCGCTGGTACCGGCCGGCCGAGCCCACGCTCGCCGAGACCGCCGATCCGGGGACGCTGGCCACGTACCTTCGCTCGCTCGACCTGCCGGGCGCCGTTCTCATCGCCTGCAGCGACCAATGGGCGCTCGCCGTCTCGGGCCTGCCCGAGGACGTCCGACGGCGCTTCCCGACCAGCCTCGCCCCGCGTGCCGCGATCGAGCAGTTCGTGGACAAGGACCGCTTCCGCGGTCTCGTCGATGCGCTCGACATCCCGCGACCGCGGACCATCCCCATCCGCGAGCCGGGCGACCTCGCCTCCGCGACCGACGAGGACCTCGCGAACGGCTTCCTCAAGCCGACCGAGTCGCAGGCCCACAACCGGCGCTTCAAGACCAAGGGCTTCTTCATCGAGTCGCGAGAGGCGGCACGCCGGCTGGTCGATGAGGCAGCCGAGGCCGGCGTCACGTTCATGCTCCAGGAATGGATCCCCGGCGACATGTCGAAGACGTTCCTGATCGACGGCTTCGTGGATCGGCACGGCGAGATCCGCGCGATGGTCGCGCGTCGCCGGGTGCGGATGGATCCGCCGCGCCTCGCGAACACCTGCTCGGACGTGACGATCCCACTGGCCGATGTCGAGGCCTGCCTCCCGTCGCTCCGGACGCTGCTGGCGGCGGTCGACTACCGAGGCATCTTCAACATCGAGTTCAAGTTCGACGAGCGCGATGGCCGGTTCAAGGTCATCGAGCTCAATCCCCGGCCGTTCTGGCTGATCGGCCACATCGAGCGAGCCGGCGTCGATCTGCCGTGGATGAGCTACCTCGACGCGCAGGAGCTGCCGGTCCCGGCACCAGCGTCATACCAGGTCGGCCGATACGGGATGTACGAGATCCCGGACGCTACCGCCATCGGTCGGGCGATCGCGGGTATCCGCCGGCCGGAGGGCCCGATCCTGCGTCCGTGGCTGCTCGGCGACAAGGCGCTTTTCTGGTGGAGCGATCCGATGCCCGCCGTCGAGGGCATCGGCCAGCTCGTGGGGAAGCGGCTCGGCCGCGTGGCCGATCGCGCCGGCCGGACCAGGCCGTCGAGCGCCGATGTCGAACGCCCGTCGAGCGACTCGCCGGACGCTTCGAACCGCGCCTACTTCCTGGGCTGATCGCACGAATCTCGTAGACCTGGAGCCGAGACGCCTGCGACTCGCGTCTTCTTGACACCCTCCGCGGGGCGACCATATCCTCCGGCCCACCGACCCCGGCCGGCCTGATGGCTGACCGCCGGGCGCGCCCCGGCCATGCGCGAGGAGGAGCGCCGGCCGGAGGAGCACACGTCAGGAGTGCCAGCGAACGTGCCCGCCGTCGACGTCAGGCTCGTGGATGTGGTCAAGCGATTCGGCGACATGGTCGCGGTCGACCATATCGATCTCGAGGTGCTGGACGGGGAGTTCTTCAGCCTCCTGGGCCCATCGGGCTGTGGCAAGACCACCACTCTGCGGATGATCGGAGGGTTCGAGGAGCCGACGTCCGGCCTGATCGAGCTTCAGGGCGAAGACGTCACCTGGCTGCCGCCCTTCAAGCGCAACGTGAACACCGTGTTCCAGAACTACGCGCTCTTCCCGCACCTGACGATCTACGAGAATGTGGCGTTCGGGCTCAGGCGCAAGGGCGTGCGCGACAGCGAGGTCAGGAGCCGGGTCGCCGAGATGCTCGCGCTGGTCGAGCTGCCCGGCTACGAGGGCCGTAAGCCGACCCAGATCAGCGGGGGCCAGGCGCAGCGGGTCGCTCTGGCTCGAGCGCTCATCAACAAGCCGGCAGTGCTCCTGCTGGACGAACCGCTCGGCGCCCTCGACCTCAAGCTTCGCAAGCAGATGCAGGTCGAGCTCAAGCGCATCCAACAGGAGGTCGGGATCACGTTCATCTACGTGACGCACGACCCGGAGGAGGCGATGACGATGTCCGATCGCATCGCCGTCATGAACCACGGACGGTACGAACAGCTCGGCGACCCCGAGAGCCTGTACGAGCGCCCGGCGACGCCCTTCGTTGCCGGGTTCCTCGGAGTCAGCAACCTTCTGCCGGGGACGATCGAGGGCATCGACGGTCGCTACGCCACCGTCCGCCTGGCCGACGACATCACGGTGCGCGCGCCCAGCGCGCTGGTCGACGGCAAGTCCACCATCAGCGTCGGGGTCCGCCCCGAGAAGTTCCGCCTCCGGGAACCGGGTGGTGCCGACGCCGTCCCCTCCGGCCACAACCAGCTCCACGGTGTCGTCCGTGACGCGTCGTACCTCGGTGTCAGCACCCAGTACCAGGTCGAGGCCCGCGGTGGCGCACGGCTGACGGTCTACGAACAGAACGTGGAGCGCGCGACGCGCGCCGAACTCTGGGCCCCCGGCGAGGAGGTCCTCTTGACCTGGTCACCCGACCACAGCTTCGTCGTCACGGATCACGCCGCGACGGCCGTCCCCGCCGCGGCCGATGACGCGGCGATCCTGGAGGAGTCGATCCCATGACCGATGCGCGCACGCCACTGTCCCGGGAGCTGACCCGGCGCCGGTTCCTGCAGGGCAGCGCCCTGACCGGTACTGCCGCGTTCCTGGCCGCCTGTGGCACGCCGCCACAAAGCGCAGGGGCGTCGGCCAGCCCTGGATCCGCGGCCCCGCCAAGCGCCAGCGCGAGCGGCAGTGCTGGCGCGACGCCGGCGAGTAGCGGGACGCTTCGGTTCGCGAACTGGATCGGGTATATCGACGTCACCGAGGACGGCTCCTCGTTCCCCACGATCGAGAAGTTCCAGACCGAGACCGGCATCACCGTCCAGTACGAGGACGGGGCGGTCGACGACAACGAGACGTTCTTCACGAGCGACCTGCAGGCCCCGCTCGAGGCCGGGCTCGCCACCGAATGGGACATCGTCGTGGTGACCGACTGGATGGTCGCGCGCCTGGCGCGGCTCGGCTGGCTCGAGACCATCGACACGAGCCTGACCCCGAACTTCGTCGCCAACCTCGCCGACAACTACAAGGGTCGCTCGTTCGATCCGGACACCAACCTCGCCGCTCCCTGGCAGTCGGGCATGACCGGTCTCGGGTTCGACAAGAACAAGACGGGCGCCCTCGATTCCCTCGAGGTCCTGTTCTCCGAGCAGTTCAAGGGCCAGCTGACCTACCTGTCCGAGATGCGCGACACGATCGGACTGTCGGCGATCCGGCTCGGCAGCAAGCCGGAGGAGCTCACCCAGGAACAGTTCGACGCCGCATTGGCCGAGGTGGACACGGCGGTCAAGGGCGGGATCGTCCGCCAGGTCACCGGCAACTCCTACGTGGAGGACATGGCTGGGGGCGGCGTGATCCTGGCCATGGCCTGGTCGGGCGACGTCCTGACGCTCCTCGTCCCGGACCAGAAGCCCGACCAGGACTTCCAGTGGGTCCTTCCCAAGGAGGGCGGGATGCTGTGGACCGACAACATGGTCATCCCCAAGGGCTCGCCCAACAAGGCCCAGGCGGAACGCTGGATCGACTTCTACTACGAGCCGCAGAACGCCGCGACGATCGAGGCGTACGTCAACTACGTGTGCCCCGTCAAGGGCGCCAAGGAGGTCATGCTCGAGAGCGACCCGGACCTTGCGCAGAACCCGTTGATCTTCCCGCCTGACGACTGGGTGACCCGTCTCCATCAGTTCCGTGCTACGACCGCCGACGAGGAGGCGGCCTGGAGCGAGGCCTTCACCAAGGCCATGGGGCTCTAGACCACCATGCGGCGCGCCCTCCATCTGCGGGCGATCGCGCCGTACCTGCTGCTGTTCCCGGGGCTCCTCTGGCTCGTCCTGTTCTACGTGTATCCGGCGGTCCAGATGTTCCTGACATCGCTCTGGACGGGCAGTATCGATGCCGGCTACGTCCAGACGTGGAACTGGGGCATCTACCCCGAGGCCGTCGCCGAGTACTGGCCATGGCTCGGCCGGTCGATCGTCTACGGCGGGCTGGCCACGATCCTCGCCTTCGCGCTCGGCTTTCCGCTCGCGTACGCCATCGCGTTCCGCGGAGGCGCCTACAAGAACATCCTTCTATTCCTGGTCATCGCGCCGTTCTTCACGAGCTTCCTGCTGCGTACGATCTCCTGGAAGATCATCCTGGCCGACTCCGGGCTGTTTCTCGGCCCGCTGAAGGACATCGGACTGCTTCCTGACCAGTTTCGCTTGCTGGCCACCCCGGCGGCGGTGGTCGCCGGCATCACCTACAACTTCCTGCCCTTCATGACCCTCCCGCTGTACGTCGCCCTGGAGCGCATCGACAAGCGCCTGATCGAGGCCGCCGAGGACCTGTACGCAGGCCCGTGGCGTCCGCAGGGCACGATCGTCGGAGTGGTCATCGGCGGTGCGCTGGGGGTGGTGGTCGGATCAGTCATGGACTACGGACCGTTGACCGTGTCGGTGCCCTTCGCCGTGATCGGCGGCCTGGTCGGGACGTTCCTCATCAGCCAGGCGTTCATCCGGGTCACGCTGCCGCTCGCCCTGCCAGGGATCTTCGCGGGCTCATTGCTGACCTTCATCCCGGCCGTCGGGGATTTCGTGAACGCCGAGCTCCTCGGCAATCCGCAATCGCTGATGATCGGGAACGTGATCCAAGCGCGCTACCTACAGGTCACGGACTACCCGACGGCCTCGGCCCTCTCGTTCGTGCTGATGCTCGCGATCCTCGTCGGGCTGTTCATCTACGCCCGTCTCCTCGGGACCGAGGAGCTGACCGGAGCCGCGGTCCGATGACCCCGACGTCATCGCCGGCGGCGACCGTCACCGCGCGGCGCGCTCCGGCAGCGCGACTCGGGCGGATCGTCGATCGCTGGCTGCTCCCGATCTACGTCGTCGGGGTGACCGCCTACCTGATCCTGCCCGTCGCCGTGATGATCCTGTTCAGCTTCAACGACCCGACGGGCCGGTCGAACCTCACGTGGCGGGAGTTCTCGATCGCGGCATGGCTGAATCCGCTCGGCCGGCCGGGCCTCGGCGACGCCGTCCGGAACAGCTTGTTCGTCGCCTTGCTCGCAACGCTGGTCGCGACGGCGCTCGGGACGATGATCGGGTTGGCGTTGTCGCGCTACGCGTTCCGCGGCCGGGCGGCCACCAACGTGCTCATCTTCCTGCCGATGTCGACGCCCGAGATCGTCCTCGGTGCGTCGCTGCTGACGATGTTCGTGGCATCGGTCCAGCTGCCGCTGCCCGAAGGATTCCTCTTCCCGCTGAGCATCCGGACCATCCTCATCGCGCACATCATGTTCAACATCAGCTACGTCGTCGTGACGGTGAAGGCGCGGCTTGCCAACTTCCCTCGCCATCTCGAAGAGGCGGCGATGGACCTCGGCGCCAACGAATGGACGACGTTTTGGAAGGTGACCTTCCCGTTGATCCTGCCCGGCGTCATCGCCGCCGCTCTGCTCGCCTTCAGCCTGTCGATCGACGACTACGTGATCACGGCCTTCACGTCGGGACAGACCGAGACGTTCCCCCTGTACATCTACGGCTCGCAGCTTCGCGGGATCCCGGTCCAGGTCAACGTCATCGGTACGATGATCTTCGTGTCGGCGGTGGCACTCGTGGTGCTTACGACCGTCTGGCAGCGCCGCGTGGCGGCGCGCGACTATGGAGCCGGCGTATGACGATCGAGTCGGAGCCGTCCACTCGCACGGCCTTCCCCGACCACAGCGTGGTCCCCGCGGTGTGGGGCCGCATCACCAACCTCGACATCGACCGGGGCGAGGGCTCGTGGCTCATCACCCGCGATGGCGAGCGGTACCTCGACTACAGCTCGGGGATCGGCGTCACGAACACCGGGCACGCCCATCCGCGCGTCGCGGCGGCGGTCGCCGCGCAGGCCCAGAAGCTCCTCCACGGCCAGCAGAACATCCTGTACCACGAGCCGGGCTTGCGGCTGTACGAGCGCCTCCCGCAGCTGCTCCCTGGCGGGCCTTATCAGGCCTTCCTGTCGAACTCCGGCGCGGAGGCGATCGAGGCCTCGGTCAAGCTCGCGCGGGTCGCCACCGGGCGTCCGGTCATCCTCGCGTTCCGCTACGGCTACCATGGCCGGACGGCCCAGACGATGGCGCTGACGACCGCCAAGGACGTGTACCGCGGGGCCTTCGAGCCGCTGCCCGGGAGCGTCTACCACACGGCGTACCCGTACTGCTATCGGGCACCGGGCGGTCCGCACGACCCGTCGGCGTGCACGTGCGACTGGGAGGAGCAGCTCGACCTGACCTTCCACCAGATCATCTATCCGGACCAGGTGGCGGCGATCATCATCGAGCCGGTCCTCGGCGAGGGCGGGTACATCGTGCCGCCGCCGGACTTCCTGCCCCGCCTCCGCGAGATCACCCGCCGGCACGGCATCCTGCTCATCGCCGACGAGGTCCAGACCGGCTTCGGACGGACCGGCCAGATGTTCGCCGTGATGCACTACGACGTCGAGCCCGACATCCTCGTGATGGCCAAGGGAATCGCGTCGGGGCTGCCGCTGTCCGGCATCCTCGCCCGAACGGAGCTCATGGCGAACTGGAAGCCCGGAACCCACGGCGGGACGTACGGCGGCAACGTCGTGTCGTGCGCCGCCGCCAACGCGACCCTGGACGTGATCCAGGACGAGGGTCTCGTGGCCAACGCCGCCGAGCGAGGTCGACAGTTCCTGACCGGCCTGCGGGCGCTGCAGGCGACGTACCGCTCGATCGGCGACGCACGCGGCCTCGGTCTCATGGTGGCCATGGAATTCGTCAAGCCCGGCGAGGGCGACGGTCGCGTCCCCGATCCCGACCTGACCAAGCGCGTCCAGGCCGAGGCGCTCGCCCGGAAGCTGATCGTCCTGACCGCCGGGACGTACGTGAACGTCATCCGCATCATCCCGCCCCTCGTAACCACGGCGGATGAAGTCGATCGGGCGCTGTCGATCCTGGACGAATCGCTGGCGGCCGCCGGCGCCTGACGCGGCGGGCTGACGTGGAGCTCGCGTCTGCCGGCCTCCTCGCGATCGTCGGGTTGATCCTCGTCAAGGAGGCCGGGCTGCCGATCCCGGTACCTGGCGACCTGATCGTCATCGGGGCGGGTGTCGCCGCGGCGCGGGGCGACCTCGACCCGGCGACGACGCTCGCGCTGATCGTGGTCGCGAGCATCGTCGGTGGCGCCGTCCAATACGCGCTCGTCCGTTCCGTCGCACGACCCATCCTGCTGCGTGTGCTCGGACGCCTGACCTCGACCGAACGGCTCGATCGACAGACCGAACGCCTCCGGCGGGGTGGAGCGAGGTCGGTCGCGTTGGCTCGGTCGACTCCGGGCGTCCGTATCGTCACGATCGCCGCGAGCGCGCTGGCGGCCATCCCGCCTCTCGCCTTCGTCGCCGGCCTCGCCGTCGGCAACGCCCTGTTCATCGCCGCGCACTTCGGGCTCGGCTATGCACTCGGCGAGCCGCTGCTGGCCGTTGTGGGCGGCGCGCTCGGCCCAGTGGCCGTGGCTGGTCTCGTCCTGGCGGCGCTCGGCGGGATCGGGTGGCTCGTCCTATCTCGACGGCGAACGCGGGGTCAGACTGCGCTACCGCGTGGTTCGGGAATCGCGACGATCGCGGTATGGGCAGACGCCTGTTGCCCGGCGTGCCTGACGCTCGCGGTCGTCGATCGTCGCGACGAGGAGCCGTCACGCGCATAGAGATGCTCTTCTGGGCGCATCAGTATGCTATCGTCTGCGCATGCGTACGACCGTGACCCTTGACGATGATGTCGCCGCGGAGGTCGCCCGAGTCCGTCGCGAGCAGGGCGTCGGGGTCAGTGACGCGATCAACCAGCTGGTGCGGTCCGGCCTTCGTCGCCCGCCTCGCAGGTCCTTCCGTCAGCGCACGACCCGGATCGGTCTGACGATCGAC
>DATBMM010000316.1:0-4821 GCA_036554825.1 Candidatus Limnocylindrales bacterium | reverse complement strand
ACGTCTTCGTCTGGTACCGGTTCGCGCTCGCGGCGGTCGTCCTGATCGCCTGGCTGACGCCGCGCTGAGGGACGGCCGGGACGGCGACCGATGGAAGTCATGAAGCAACTGCGCCAGCGCGCGATCCGCGACCTCGTCGGGCAGCGTCCGATCCGGACCCAGCTCGAGCTCGCCGGCGCCCTCCGCGACCGTGGGTTCCGCACGACCCAGGCCACGATCAGTCGTGACGTCGCCGAGCTCGGCCTGATCAAGGTCTCGCGCGAGGGGACGATGGCGTACGCCCTGCCGCCGCGTCTCGTGGAGGCCGAGACCTCGGGCGAGGACCGGCTCCGTAAGCTGCTGGCCGACCTGCCACTGGAGATCCACGAGGCCGGGCTGCTGCTCGTCCTGCGCACGCTGCCGGGCTCCGCCCATGCGATCGCGGCGGCGCTCGACCGGGCGCGCTGGCCGGAGGTCGCAGGCTCGATCGCCGGCGACGACACGCTCTTCGTGGCGCTTCCGGACCGGGGTTCGCTGCAGCGCGTCAAGCGCCGCCTATACCGCCTGACGGAGGGGTCATGATGACCGGCGCGAGGCCGCACCGACCCTTTTGACACCCACCCGGGACGCGACTACCATTCGCGTCCGGCTGGGAACTTCAGGCGCGCGGTCGAACCCCGCGAGGAGCCTGGAGTCCCTTTTTGTTATCAGCTGACCGACCACCGGTCGTGCACGTGAGCGCGACCTCGCCGAAGCGGGGACCGATCGTGAATAACAAGCCCACCTACCTCTCCAAGGATGGCCTCGAGAAGCTCCGCGCAGAGCTCGAGGAGATGACCAACGTCCGGCGTCCCGAGATCGCCAACCGCATCCACGATGCGAAGGAACACGGCGACCTGACCGAGAACGCCGAGTACGAAGACGCCAAGAACGAGCAGGCGTTCGTCGAGGGCCGCATCCAGACTCTCGAGGCGCTCATCAAGAACGCCACGCTGATCGACGAGAACCACTCGACCGACCACGTCCAGATCGGCTCCACCGTCAGCGTCGAGAGCGCCGACGGGAAGGAGACGTTCACGATCGTCGGCTCGACCGAGGCGAAGCCAGCCGAGGGCCGCATCTCCAACGAGAGCCCGGTCGGCCGCTCGCTGCTCGGTCGCAAGAAGGGGGACAAGGTCGAGGTGAAGGTGCCGGCCGGCGACTTCACCTACAAGATCACCAGCATCAGTTAAGAGGCGCCGTGGACTGGGCGGACGAGCTGGCGCAGCGGGTCCGTGACGCGGGCCCCCAGGTCGTCAACGACTCGAAGACCCCGTCGGGCACGGTCCACGTCGGCAGCCTCCGGGGACCGGTCATCCTCGACGCCATCACCCGCGCCCTGCGGGCGAACGACGTCGAGACCACGCTGCTGTATGGGATCGACGACCTCGACCCGATGGATGCCCAGGCCCTCCTAACGCCGGACGCGGTCGATCACGAGATGGGCCGGCCGCTCGCCCACGTCCCGGACCAGGTCGACGACATCCATCCGTCGTACGCGCGCCATCACGCCCAGACGTTCATCGACACGTTCGCGGGGCTCGGCATCCACCCGGACCGCTACTACTGGATGAGCGAGCACTACGCCGCGGGCGACATGGACCCGTTCATCCGGACCGCGCTCGACCGCGCGGCCCTCGTCCGCGACATCTACCGGCGCGTCGCCAACGTCCGTCACCCGGACACGTGGCATCCCGTCAGCATCATCTGCCCGAACTGCGGCAAGGTCGGCACGACCATCGTCACCGACTGGGACGGCGATCGCGTGTTCTACGAATGCCGACCAGCGCTCGTCAACTGGGCGCGCGGTTGCGGCGAGAGCGGCTGGGTGTCGCCCTTCGGCGGCAACGCCAAGCTGCCCTGGAACCTCGAGTGGGCCGCGCAATGGTCCCTGTTCGGCGTGACCATCGAGCCGAACGGCAAGGACCTGGCCACCGCCGGCGGCTCGCGCGACCGGTCAGACGCGATCGCTCGCGAGGTGTTCGAGCGGGAGCCGCCGCTCAACCTGCCATACGAGTTCCTCAACGTCGGGGGTCGGAAGATGTCGACCTCCAAGGGACGAGGCGCGGCCGCGCACACGATCGCCGAGGTGATCCCGCCCGAACAGCTTCGGTTCCTGTTCCTTCGACCGCGGCCCAACCACGCCATCGACTTCGATCCGGACGGGACCGACCAGGTGCCGCGCCTCTTCGACGAGTTCGACAAGTTCGCGGCTGCGACGGCGGGCCGCGAGGTCCGTGGCGAGCTACCCCCGGGCTATGAGGCCACGTTCCGCTACTCGCTGCTCGATCCGGAGGCCGACGTGGCCGCCGAGGCGGCGGCGTATCGACCTCCGTTCGCCCACCTCGCGATGCTCATCCAGATCCCGGGCGTCGATGTGGTCGATCGCGTCGAGAGCGAGAAGGGGAGCATGCTCACCGACCACGAGCGCGCGCTGCTCGACCAGCGGGCGCTGGCGGCCCGAGCGTGGCTCGACACGTACGCGCCCGACTCGGCGTTGCTCTCGATCCAGCGCGAGGGCGTGCCACCCGCCGTGACCGAGCTCGACGCGAGCCAGCGCCGGTTCCTGTCGCGGCTCGCCGAGCGCGCGTCGCGCGAGGAGCCGGCGAGCGGCGATGCCTGGCAATCGCTCATCTTCACCGTCGCGACCGAGGAGGGGGTCCCGGGCCGACGGGCGTTCGAGGCCATCTACCGCGCGTTCCTCGATCGACCGAACGGGCCGCGGGCCGGCTGGTTGCTGGCCAGCCTCGATCGGGCGTTCGTGACCGGCCGGGCCGCCGAGGTGGGTGGCGAGGTGGCGGCATGAGCGTCGGCCTGCAGCGGCTCCGCGACCAGCCGGATGCCATCCGCAAGGGCGCCATCGACAAGGGCGAGGACCCGGCCGTCGTCGATCGGGCGCTGGAGCTGGACGCCCGCCGCCGGCAGCTGCTCGGCGAGAGCGAGGCGCTCAAGGCGGAACGGAATGCTGCCTCGAAGCGGATCGGGGAGGCGATCAAGGGCGGGGCCTCGCCGGATGGGCCCGAGGTCGCGGAGTTGAAGGCGGCATCGGTGGCGGCAGGGGAGCGGATCACGGCCCTCGACGCCGAGCTGGCGACGGTCGAGGCGGAGGTCGATGCGGCCCTGCTGCGCATCCCCAACCCGGCCGACCCGGAGGTGCCGATCGGCGGGGAGGAGGCGAACCAGACCGTCCGCACGTGGGGCGAGCTCCTCGCCAAGGAGTCGCCGGTGGAGGGTGAGGTAGGCGCCGATGCGGTCCCCGGTGGCGCGACCTGGACGCGGAAGCCGCACTGGGAGGTCGGCGAGACCCTCGACATCATCGACAACCCACGCGGCGCGAAGATCGCGGGCTCGGGCTTCCCCGTCTACAAGGGCGCCGGATCGGCGATCCAGCGGGCCCTGATCTCCTGGTTCCTGGACGTCCACACGCGCGAGAACGGCTTCACCGAGGTCTGGCCGCCGGCCGTCGTGAACACCTCTTCCGCGATCGGCACGGGCCAGATCCCCGACAAGGAAGACCAGATGTACGTCGTCACCCGTGACGAGCTGTATCTGGTCCCCACGGCTGAGGTCCCGGTCACGAACCTGCACCGCGACGAGATCCTCGAGGCATCGGAGCTACCGATCCGCTACGCCGCCTACACGCCCTGTTTCCGGCGCGAGGCGGGTGCGGCCGGCAAGGACACGCGGGGCATCCTGCGCGTCCACCAGTTCGACAAGGTCGAGATGGTGCTGTTCGAGCGACCCGACGACTCCCCGGCGGCGCTGGAATGGATGACCGAACGGGCCGAGATCCTGCTCCAGCGCCTCGGGCTCGCCTATCGCGTCCTTCTGATGAGCACCCGCGAGATGGGCTTCGTCCAGGCCAAGAAGTACGACCTCGAGGTCTGGGCACCGGGCGTGGAACGCTGGCTCGAGGTCAGCTCGTGTTCGAACTTCCGCGACTACCAGGCACGCCGGATGGCGATCCGATATCGACCCGAGCCGGGGGCCAAACCCGAGCTCGTGCATACGCTCAACGGCTCGGGCCTGGCATTGGCGCGGGTGGTCGCCGCGCTGCTGGAGACGTACCAGCGACCCGACGGCTCGCTCGAGGTGCCCGAGGTGCTGCGGCCCTACGTCGGCCGCGAGGTGATCGCAGCGCCCGTCCCGACGGCCTGACTTCCCAGCGCCCGCTATCCTCTCGGGCGGAGAGGTGGCCGAGCGGTTGATGGCGGCGCTCTTGAAAAGCGCAGAGTCGAAAGACTTCGTGGGTTCGAATCCCACCCTCTCCGCCATCCGATGACGGGGCAGCCGTCGCCCGGCCTGTGCGCCACGTGTCGGCATTCGCGCGTGGTCGAGACCCGTCGCGGTTCCACGTTCCGCCTCTGCGAGCTGTCTGCGACCGACCCGCGGTTCCCGCGCTACCCGAGGTTGCCGGTCCTGCGCTGCGGCGGATTCGATGACGTGGATGCCGCCGGTCCACCACCGTTACAGAAGTCTCATGGGTAGAGCGTCGCACGGCGCCGCGGGCAACGTCGCGTACCGGGTCTGGCCGCCTTTGGCGATCGGTGCGCCCCTGCTCGGCGGCTGGCTGATGACGCAGACCTGGGGAGACCCGGTCGACCTTGGCGGATGGCGCGTCCCCTTCGGTTGGGGGCTGATCCTGATCTTCCTGGCCTGGAACGGCTGGGCGCTGTGGTTGTTCGGCCGGCACCGGACAGGCCTGCTGCCCGGCCAGGAGACGACCACGATGATCGAGGAAGGCCCGTTCCGCGTCTCCCGCAACCCGCTCTACGTCGGCCTTCTCGCGCTCTACCTCGGGCT
>DATBMM010000310.1:0-15365 GCA_036554825.1 Candidatus Limnocylindrales bacterium | reverse complement strand
CTCATAGGCGACCACCAGCCCGCCGGCTCGCGCGCGTTCAGCGGCGATGTCGGCGAGCGCGCCCCGGACCTGGGCGTCGACGACGTCGGTGGCCCGGCTCGCCTCGCGGTCGGCGAGTCGTTCGCCGACGCACAGGATCGGTCGCAGACCGGCGTCGAGTGCCCGACCGACCTTCTGGGCGATGACCGCGTCCGTCTCGCCGGCGTCGCGACGTCGTTCCGAGTGGCCGACGATGACCCAGGTCGCGAGGCCATCGAGCATGGGCGCGGACACCTCGCCGGTGTACGCCCCGGCCAGCTCATGATGGAGGTTCTGCGCCCCCACGGCGACATCGGGGTCGGCCTCGGCCAGGGCGTCACGGACCGCCGCGAGGCACACGAACGGCGGACAGATGACGCGGGTGACGCCGGGCTCGCGTGTCCGCGCGGCGATGGTCCGGGCGAGATCGCCGGCATCGGCGGGGGTCGTGTGCATCTTCCAGTTGGCGGCGATCACGACCTCACGCATGCGCGCGAATCATGCCAGAGTGGTCGTGGCGCGCGTCGGTGACGGCTCGTCCTCGGCGAGGCGCTCGATCCGCTCGAGGGCTCGCTGCACGGCAGAGCGGTGCAGCTCGAGGCGCTCGGCCAGCTCCCCGAGCGTCGCCTCGGGCGTCTCGCGACGGCCGTCCGCCACCAGGCGGACGACGTACGGCTGTCCCGCGAGCCGGCCCTCGGCGTCGAGGCGGGCGATCGCGTCGAGCTGCCGGCCGGCGGCCGCGACCGCACGTTGCAGATTCGCCGACTCGGCATTGAGGACGCGATTGAGCTCGCCCCGGAGCGCCCGGGACACCTGGCGGGCCTCGAGCTCGAGCAGCGCGCCGGTGGCGCCGATGCGGCGCAGGAACGTCCCGACCGATTCTGCGCTCTTCCAGGTGACCACGCCCCTGCCTCGGCGGATGCGCCACGAGGCGGGGAGACCGACGTCGTCCAGCCGCGAGGCCAGGACGTGCGCCTCGTCGGCCGGCACGACGAACTCCAGGTGCGTCCGCCCGCCGGCGAGACTGAGCGACCCGCGCGCCAGGAAGCGACCGCGCAGCCAGGCCGTCCGGCAATGGTCGGCGGCGACGGCCCAGTCGAACGAGACCGGGTCCTCGGCGGCCGAGTCGGCGGCCGCGTCGGCGGCACGACGGAGCCGGTGAGCCAGCCGCGTGACGGACGGTTCGCGATCCGGGGCGTCCGTCCCGAGACCGGCCGCCTCCGCGACGCGGTCACAGGGCCGCGCCGGGTCGATCGCGGCCAGCTCGTTCCGAAGCGCCGTGACGAGATCTCGCTCGGAGCTCGTCATGTCCGGCTCAGGCGGTGCGGGTCACGGCCCGGCGGCGTGCCGGTGCCTCGCGCTCGTACACCCGCATGACGGCCGTGGCGAGCCGTGTCGGGTCGTGGTGGTGGGCGTTGTCGGGGTCGACGACGTCATCGAGGACCAGCCGGGGCGGCCCGGCGATGCCGCTCGGCGGCCACTGGAGCCTGACGGTCTCGCCCTGCCAGCCGCTGGGAACGCGGGCATCGAAGCGGTTGTTGGCAAGGACGAGGTCGACGAGGCCCGGCGCGGTGTGGGCGAGGAGCGCCGCGACGTGCCCGGCCAGGTCCAGGCCGGCCGTCTCGCCTTCCTGGGTCGCGACGTTGCACACGTACAGGCGCGTCGCGCTCGCGCCCAGCACGGCATCCCGGACCGCGGGAAGGAGGAGGCTCGGCAACACGCTCGTGTACAGGCTTCCGGGACCGAGGACGATCAGATCGGCCTCGGCGATCGCCACGAGCGCGTCGGCCGAGGGCTCGACGTCGTCGGGGGTCACCCAGACCCGCGTGATGCCGCCGGTGCGCATGATCCGCGACTGCCCGTCGACCGTGTCGCCGCCCTCGGTGGCCGCGTGGAGGACGAGCGGGGTCGCGGTCACCGGCACGACCTGACCGCGCACGGCGAGGATCCGGTTCAGCCTCCGGACGCCCTCCTCGAAGTCGCCGCCCTCGATGGCGGTCATCGCCGCCAGCAGCAGGTTGCCGACGGCGTGACCGGCGAGACCGGGGTCGCCGCTGGCCGGCGCGTCTGCTGCGGGGAAGCGGTACTGGAGCAGCTCGCTCATCAGCGGCTCGGCATCGGCCAGGGCGGCGATGCAGTTGCGGATGTCGCCCACCGGCGGGATGCCGAGCTCCTCGCGCAGCACGCCCGAGGAGCCGCCGTCGTCGGCCACGGTGACGACCGCGGTCAGGTTGCTGGTGTGCTCCTTGAGGCCGCGGAGCAAGGCTGACAGCCCGGTGCCTCCACCGATCGTGACGATGCGGGGGCCCTTGGCGAGGAACCGCTTCTGGTAGATGAGCTCGACGAGCGGCTGGTCGGCATCGGGCACCCGCAGGGGGTCGGTCACGACGCGGATGACGCGGTACGCCCCGAGCAGGACCAACGCGAGCCCCACGGATCCGACGATCACCCCACGCAGGGCGAATGGCAGGAACTGCAGGGTGATGACGTGGATGATCGCGGCGAACGGGCCGGACGGCTCGAAGTCCCGCGTGACCTGGCGGAGCATGTGCGCGAACGCCATGGCGAGGAGCAGCAGTCCGGCGAACACGACGAGCAGCCAGCGTTTGATGCCGATGCCCGGTGTCAGCCAGCGTCGAAGGTTCACCGGCCCGACCCGCTCATGTCCGGTCCAGCTCGCGATGGAAGACGGCCACGGGACCGAAGTCCCGCTCGCGCAGCCACGCCGCGAGGACCTCGGCCAGCACGATGCTCCGGTGGTAGCCACCCGTGCAGCCGATCGCGATCGTCAGCCGCGTCTTGCCCTCGTCCACGTACGCCGGGATGGCGAACTCCAGGAACTCCTCCAGGAGACCGAGGAAGCGCTCGGTCATCGGCTGAGCCATGACGTACTCGCGGACCTCATCGGTCAGGCCGGAGTGCGGCCGAAGCTCCGGGACGTAGTACGGATTCGGGATGAACCGCACGTCGTAGACGAGATCGGCTTCGAGCGGGATCCCGTACTTGTACCCGAAGCTGATCAGCTGGACGGCGATCTGGTCCGGCCGCGCGGTCGTCGCCAACTGGGCGAACAGGCGCTCGCGAAGCTGGCGCAGCGACAGGTCGGACGTGTCGACGATGACGTCCGCCTCGGAGCGGACGGGGTCGAGCAGCCGCCGTTCCTCGACGATGGAGCTCGCGATGCCGCGCTCGTCGCTGAGCGGATGCCGGTGACGGGTCTCGCTGAAGCGGCGGATGAGCACGTCGTCGCGTGCCTCGAGGAACACGACCCGCGGGACGATGCCGCGTCCCTCGAGCGCACCGCGCATCGCGCCCAGGGCGACCTCCGGGTTGCCCGCCCGGACGTCGAGCACGATCGCGACCCGCGCGAACCGGTCCGGGTCGTCCGACACGAGCTCGGCGAGGTCCGGTAGCAGCTCCCCGGGGAGGTTGTCGACGACCGTGTAGTCGAGGTCCTCGAAGAGCTTGGCCGCCGCGGTCTTCCCTCCCCCGGAGAGGCCCGACAGGATCACGACCGCCTGCTCCGCCGGCGTCTCCGCCACGGGCTCACCGGCCGTCTGCGTCATCGCCCGGTCCGCTTGATGAACTGGTACGTGAGCTCGTACAGGATGTACATCGTGCCGCCCAGGGCGAGCATGCTGACCACGTCCCCGCCCGGCGTCGCGACCGCGGCGAAGATCGCGATCCCCAGGAGCACGTACCGTCGCGAGGTTCGCAGCCGTTCAGACGTGATGATCCCGACCCGCGACAGGCCGACGAGGACGATCGGGAACTCCAGCACGAGACCGAAGGCGAGGAACATCGTGGTCACGAACTCGAAGTACGGGCCGGCAGCGATGTTGGCGACGAGCCGCTCGTCGGTGAAGCCCAGCAGGAACTGGACCGCGTAGGGCAAGACCAGTCGGGCGATGACCACGCCCAGGGCGAAGAAGAACAGCGCCAGCGGGATCCACGGCCGGATCGCACGACGCTCGACCTCCGTCAGACCCGGGGCCACGAACGCCCAGATCTGATACAGCAGGACCGGCATCGCGAGGATGATCCCGATGACGACCGAGATCCGGAGCTGGATAGCGAAGCCCTCGCCCGGACCGAGGACCTGTGCCTGACCCCCGGGCAGCGGCTCGAGCAGGAAGTTCCGCACTTCATCGGCGAAGTAGAACCCGATGACCGTCCCGATCGCGATCGCCAGGACGCAACGGATGATCCGGTCGCGGAGCTCGGTGAGATGGTCGACGAGCGACATGACCGAGTCATCGGGCATGCCGCCGCCAGACGGGGGCGTGGAGGACGGGTCGCTCGGGATGACGCCAGTGGCGGTCTCGCGCAGGGCGTCGGCGTCGGCCATCAGCGGCGCGCGGCGCCGGACCTAGTTCGTGCGGGAGGCCGGCTCGCTCGAGGCGGCGGGCGCGTCGGTCGCCGACTGATTCGGGGCCGGCGGGTTCGCCGGGAGCGGGGTCGTGTCGACCTTCATCGAGTCGTTCACGTCGGACGAGGCCTTCCGGAACTCGCGGATGCTCTTGCCGATCGAGGCGCCGACCTCGGGCAGCTTGCCCGGGCCGAGGATGAGCAGCGCGATGACCAGGATGATGATGAGCTCTGGTGCCCCGATGTTCGGCATGTAGCAGTCCCTCTCGTACGGGCGGCGGCTAGGGTAGCACAGGGAGTCGGGACGCCCAGTCGGCAGCGGCCTGGGCCAGCCGCTCGCCCGGATCGCCCCGGCCGGTGCCGGACGCCGCTCCCGCGATCCCGCGCGACACGTTCACCAGCAGTCCACCCCCGACCCGGCCGCCACCGGGCGGCCCCGATGCCGGTCCGACGCGGAGCACAGGACCGATCTCCCCGCCCTGGGCGCCGACGCCGGGTACGAGGAACGGGAGACCCGGAGCGACGCCCCGGATGGTGGCCAGCTCCTCGGGCACCGTCGCCCCGACGACCAGGCCGACCGTTCCGCCCGGGCCCCACTGGCTGGCCCGCCTGGCGATTCGCTCATGGAGACGCTCCTCGGGAGCATCGAGCGCCGTGTCGGCGGCCACGACGAGATCCTGGACCTCGCCCGCGCCTGGGTTCGAGGTGCGGCACAGGACGTACGCGAAGCGGTCGCGCCGCTCGAGCAGCGGCCGGACGGCCTCCTCGCCGAGATACGGGCTCACGGTGATCGCGTCGGCGTTGAGGACATCGAACAGGGCCACGGCCTGGCGCGCCGCCGTCGACCCGATGTCGCCGCGCTTGGCGTCGGCGATGACCGGCACGTCCGAGGGGATCGCGGCTCGCAACCGTTCCAGGGCCGCGATGCCATCCGATCCGAACGCCTCGAAGAACGCGAGGTTCGGCTTGACCGCCGCGGCAAACGGCACCGCCGCCTCCAGGACGAGGGCAGCGAAGCGCTCCATCCCGGCAAGGCCCTTCGCGAACCGCGCCGGCATCGAGGCTGGATCCGGGTCAAGACCCAGGCACAGGACGGTGCCCGCCACGCGCGAGCGAGTAGCCAGGCGGTCCAGGTACGGGCGCGTCACCGGCCGCGGATCAGGGTGACGAGGTCGCCCCGGACGGGGCGGCAGATGCCGTTCCGGTGGGCTCGGCCGCGGGCAACAGCGCGGCCGGGATGAACCAGTCGGGACGCGAGGCCGCGTCCAGCCCCGAGACCTGGGTCAGGTCGACGGTCTCGGCCACGGTCCATGCCGGGCCACGGCCCTCGAGCTTGGCCAGTCGTAGGTCGACCGTCTGCCCGACGATGTGAAGGAAGGCGATCGCGTCGCCGGCCGGCGACCAGGACGGCGCCCATGAGGCGTCGTCGTCGGTGATGCGCAGCAGCTCGTTGCCGTTGCTGGCGTTGAGGATCACGACGTCGGTCCCGAGGGCGGTCGTGCGCGTGACGGCCAGGTAGCGGTTGTCCGGCGAGTACGACCCCTGCATGTAGCCGACGCCGGACAGCGGACGGGCCTCCTTGGTGTTCGGGTCGTAGCGCATGATCAGCGGCGCGCCACGCGCGCCGTCGCGCCCGTTCTGCGTGTAGATCAGGTACTTGCCGTCCGGCCGCCATTCCGGGTCCTGGTGGCCGAGCACGCCGACCTCCCGAACGCCCGCCCGTCTCAGGCGCTTGTCAGCCATGTCATAGAACTGCAGGACGACGTTCGACTCGTCCGGCTGCGGCGCGTCGGTGACCAGCGCCATCGTCGTGCCATCGGGCGACAGGACCGGCTGGCGCATCCACGCCGACCAGCGCAGCGACCCCTGTCGGACGCGACCGCTCAGCAGTCGCTGCGGTTCAGCGTTCCCCGCGGCGGAGATCCGCATCATCTCGTTGAGCGAGATGTCGTACCAGGACGGCGTGCCGCGGATGGGCCACTTGCCGCGCTCATCCTTCGTCTGGATGTAGGTGACCCATTTGCCGTCGGCGGAGAACGACGGCATCGATGCTCCGCCGCCAGTCGTCAGCTGTCGCGCGCCCTCGTCGGTCTGGATCCAGATGTTGCCGGCCTTGGCGTACACGATCGAGCCCAGGAAGGCCGCTTCTTCGGGGACGACGATGACGTTCGACGGCGCTGGCGTCGCCCCAGGACCGGGTCCACCTGTCCCTCCGTTGCCACCCGTCCCGCCGACGAACGACAGGTCGTAGTTGAACAGGTTGATCGTGATGATGGCGATGACGACGAGGCCCACCGTCGACGCGATCGGTCCGATGGCCGAGCCAGCGGGGCCGACGCCGAACGGATCGCGCGCCTGGACCGACCGACGCCTGACCGAGCGCGTCACGACGTGGTCCCGACCAACGAGGCCGGCGGAGGGTGGCCGAGGACTGCCGCGGCCTCGGGGTGGGAGCCGCTCGGCGCGGCGTCGCGGATCTCGAGCTGGAGCGACTCGAAGCCACCGAACGTCCGGCTGCCCACCCGTGCGACCACGTCGATCCGGTCACCCTCCTGCACGAGGGCGGAGATGTCGGCCCGGCCGAAAGCGATCCCGTCGAGCACGTCACGATCGCGCTTCAGCGTCAGCGAGGTGTGGTCGTCGGCCGCGATGCGGACACGGGTCACGGTGAGGCCCAGGACGGCGACGAGCGGTTCCGGGTTGCCCGGCCCGTACGGGCGGAGGCCACCGAGCTCCCGGAAGAGGCGATAGTCGACGTCCAGCGCCGGGATCGCCAGGTCGATCGCGAGCACCGCTCGAGGATCGACCGGGACGTGTGCCGCCGCGATGGCCTCGAAGCGCTCCACGAACGCCGGCCAGCGCGACGCCGGCATCTCGAAGCCGGCCGCTCCTGCATGGCCGCCGTGCCGCGTGAACAGGTCGGCGCAGTCGGACAGGGCCTCGGCCAGGTCGACCGAGCCGTCGCTCCGGCACGACGCACGGATCGTGTCCCCGATCTCGGTCCCGACGACGGCGGGGCGCGCCCGATCCTCAGCCAGTCGCGCGGCGACCAGCCCGATGATGCCGACCGGCCAACTGCCACGGACGATGGATGCCGGGCGGTCGGGTTCCGCGGCGACGAGCTCGCGGGCCTCGGCGACGGCGCCGGTCGTAAGGTCGCGTCGCGTCTGGTTGGCGGCCTCCAGGGCATCGGCATGGATGGTCGCCTCCTCGGGCGTCTCGGCCAGCAGCAGCCGGGCCGCCTCCAGCGCCTCCCCCACCCTGCCGGCCGCGTTCAGGCGCGGCCCCAGCGCGAACGCGATCGTGTCGAGGTCGACGGCCTCGGGCACGATCCGCGCCCGCTCGAGGAGCGCCGCGAACCCCGGCCGCGGCGCCGTGCGCAGGCGTTCGAGGCCCAGCCGCGCGATCGCCCGGTTCTCGCCGACGATCGGCGCCACATCAGCGACCGTCCCGACCGTCGCGAGGTCGGTCAGGTCGAGGGGCGCCGCGCCCAGGAGCAGGTGGGCGACCTTGAAGGCGACGCCGCTGCCGGCGAGCCGCGCGTCCGGGTAACGCGAGTCGGCGCGATGCGGGTTCACGATCGCGAAGGCGGGCGGGAGGTCGGCCGGGACCCGGTGGTGGTCGGTCACGATGACATCGACGCCGCGGCTCGCCGCCATCGCGATCTCCGGCGCGGAGCTCGTCCCGCAATCGACGGTGACGATCACCGTCACGCCACGCGACACGGCGGCGTCCACCGCAGCGACCGACAGGCCATGCCCCTCGTCGATCCGACTCGGGACGTACGGCTCGGCGTCGATGCCGAACCGCCGCAGGGCGATGACGAGGATCGCCAGGCCGTCCAGTCCGTCGGCGTCGAAATCGCCGAAGACCATCACGCGTTCGCCGGCGTCCCGTGCCCGCCTCAGGCGGCTGACGACGCGATCGGCATCTGGCAACGACGCCGGGTCGTGGAGGCCGGCCAGCGGTTCAGCGAACCAGGCGGCCAGCTCGGCTCGACCGATGACCCCGCGCCGGGCGAGCAGCCCGGTCATCCGTTCGGCGAGACCGTGCTCGAGCGCTGCGGTGAGAAGGTCGGGATCGACGGGGTGGGCGTCCGGGAAGCGCCAGCGGAACCGCGGTTCGAGCACCGGGTCAGGATGCCACGCGTGGCTCACCCACGCCTCAACGGAGCGCTCCCCCTCCGGGACTCAGGACGTCGCCCGTCGGGCGCGCGGGGCACGGGTCGTCGGCTGTCGCCCGTGACGGCGGTCCTCCCATGCGTACCAGTCGACGAGCAGCGGGCTCGCCACGAAGATCGACGAATACGTCCCGATGATGATGCCGATCAGCAGCGCCAGGACGAAGTCGCTGATCGCCGAGCCGCCGAACAGGAATAGCGCGAGCAGCGTCAGCAACACGGTGAGGCTGGTCGTGATCGAGCGGCCGAATGTCTGCAGGATCGAGTGGTTGACGACCTCGTCGAAGGGCTCGCCGAGGTGGCGCGCCTTGTTCTCGCGGATGCGGTCGAAGACCACGATCGTGTCGTGCACCGAAAAGCCGATGACGGTCAGCATCGCGGTGACGAACAGCGCATCGATCTCGACGTGGAAGAACGTCCCGAGGATCGCGAACGACCCGACGACGACGATCACGTCGTGGAGCAGGGAGACGAGGGCCGTGACCCCGAACTTGACGTCCCGGAAGCGGTAGGTGATCCAGCTCACGATCCCAAGCGAGCCGACGAGGACCAGGATGATCGCCTGGTTGAGCAGGTCGGAGCTCACGACCGCACCGATGGTGGTCAGGCTGCGCTGGGCCTCGATCTCGCCGAGCCGCGACTCAAGGGCGGTGACCATCTCGCCGAGCTTGCCGTCGGTCGGGAGCTCGGTGTTGCCCGAGGGTGCCGCCGGCGACGGCGAGGGTTCGCCGCTCGAGCCCGGGCTCGGGCTGAGGCTGGGGCTGGCGCTGGGCGACGCCGACGGCGAGGCGCTCGCGGCCGGGGACTCGGTCGGAGCCGCAGAGCCACTCGGCGCGGCCGACCCGCTGGGCGCCACCGACGCCGAGGGCGACGGCGACGGGGGCTCCTCGACCAGGCCGATCGGCTCGGTCTTGATCTCGATGAAGCCCGACTCGGTGCGGATGGCCGTCGCGTCGAGACCGTTGTCGGCGAACACGCGCTCGACCTGCTCCGTGGTCACGTTCGGGTCGGCGAACTTGATCTCCCAGCGCGTACCGCCGGTGTAGTCGATCGTCAGTTGCAGGCCCGCGTCCGTGAAGGGCGACAGCACGATGAAGATCAGGCCCGGGATGGTGAGGAGGAGCGAGAAGATGTAGAACCAGCGCCGCTTCCCGATGACGTCAAACATCGGCAGCCAGGGGCCGGCGGGTCGGGCGCTGCGGGTTGACGGCCACGAACTCGTCGTCACGGAGTCCGAACAGCCGCGCCCGGCGTGCCCACTCCTGGCGGACCAACACGCGCATGATCGAACGCGTGACGACGATGGCGCTGAACATCGAAGTCAGCACGCCGAGGATCAGGACGAGCGCGAAGCCGCGGATCACCGACGAGCCGAAGGCATACAGGATCGTCGCGGTGATGAGGCTCGACACGTTCGAGTCGAGGATCGAGTTCCACGCGCGGTTGAAGCCGGCCTCGACCGCGGCCGGCAGCGACTTGCCGACGCGCAACTCCTCCTTCATGCGCTCGAAGATCAGGATGTTGGCGTCGACCGCCATGCCCACCGAGAGCACGAAGCCGGCGATGCCGGCGAGCGTCAGCGTCACCGGGACGAGCCGGAAGATCGCCAGCATGACGATCGTGTAGTAGATGAGGGCGAAGGCCGCCACCACCCCGGGCAGCCGATAGAAGAGGATCATGAACAGGATCACCAGGGCGATGCCCACGAAGCCGGCCAGCAGGCTCTGGTTCAGGAACTGCTCGCCGAGCGTCGCCGAGATCTGCTCGCTCGAGAGCTCCTGGATCGGGAACGGCAGCGAGCCGAACTTCAGGACGGTCACCAGCGAGTTCGCCTCCTTCGCCGGGAACCCGCCGAGGTTGCCCGATCGGATCTGGACCTGCCCGTTCGGGATCGGCTCGTCGATCGTCGGCGCCGAGATGACCGCGCCGTCGAGGGCGATCGCGAAGAACTCACCGACATGGTCGCGGGTGTACGCCGCGAACAACTGCGCGCCCGACTCCGGGCCGTTGTTGCGGAGGACGAAGGTGACGGTGAGACCGCCGGTCGTCTGATCCTGGCCGATCGCCGCGGACTCGAGCTGGTCGCCACTGAACAGCGGCGGGAACTGCTCGAGGTCGATGGTCTGGCCCTCGGCGACCTGCGTCGAGCCGAGCGGCACGAAGTCGAGCTTGCCGGTCTGGCCGACCAACCGCCGGACCGAATCGACATCCGAGATGCCGGGCAGTTCGATGACGACGCGGTCAGAGCCCTGGACGACGACCACAGGCTCAGAGACGCCGGTCGTGTTCACGCGTCGCTCGATGATGTCCTTGATGACGCCCAGCGCCTCCTGGCTCGGCTGGACGCCGTCCTTCGGCAGCGCCTGGTACTCGACACGAAGGCCGCCCTCCAGGTCGAGCCCGAGCTTCGTCTCGACCGTCCGCCACGAGCCGTCGGTCGTGGTCAAGTCCGGGATCCTGAGGTTCGGGAAGAAGTCGATGAGAAGGGCGATGACGCCGATGAGCACGATGAGGGCGGGACCGGCTCTGCGCATACCGGCGGGATGCTACACGAAAGGCCCTCGAGGCGCGGTCGGTCGTCATTGACACGCCGCCCCGCCCGCGTAGCATGCGAGCACCGGTCGTCCGCCGGCCGTTGGAGGGTAGGGGGAGTCATGAGCGGCACGTGCAGGATCTGCGATGACCCTGCGACGCGGACCGTCGGCGGCTACGCGTTCTGCGAGCGCCACTATGAGCGGTCGCGGCGCATGCGCCGCGGGGCGCGCGACGCCGACGTCGGCTCGATCGCCATCCTGGTCGTCTTCGTGGCCGTCCTGTACGCGATCGACGCGGTGGTGCAGCCCAGCATCGGCGGTCAGGCACTCACCGTCGCCGGCTTGATCCTCGCGCTCGTCCCGGCCATCGTCTGGCTGGCCTTCTTCTACCGGCAGGATCGGCTCGAGCCGGAACCGCGCACGATGGTCATCGGCGTCTTCCTCCTCGGGTTGCTGGTGGCCACAGCCGTGGCAAGCCCGATCCTCGATGGCCTCGTCGACGTCGGTTCGTGGCTGTTCGCCTCGCCGCTGGTGCACCTCGCCGGCGGCGTCCTGGTCGTCGGCGCCGTCCAGGAAGGGCTCAAGTACCTGACCCTGCGCCTGTCGGTGTACGACTCGCCCGAATTCGACGAGCGGACCGACGGGATCATCTATGGCACGGCCGTGGGTCTCGGTTTCGCCACGGCGCTGAACGTCGCGTTCGTCGTCGAAGCCGGGGGCGTCGACCTCGGCACTGGCGCGATCCGGATCGTCCTGACCTCGCTCGCCCACGCGAGCTTCGGCGGCGTGATCGGTTACTTCCTCGGACGGCAGAAGTTCGAGGCTCGGCCCATCTGGTGGATGCCGGCCGGCGTGGCGCTGGCAGCCGCCCTCAACGGCGTCTTCTTCTTCCTGCGCAGCACCGTGGCCCGCGGCACGATCGACGATCCGCTCGCCACCGTTGCGCCGTGGGTGGGTCTCGCGCTTGCGGCGGTCCTGGCCGGCGCCATCACCGTGGTGCTCACGGGGCTGACCCGGCGGGAAGTGGAGCGCACCGCGGCGGGCCCGGCCACCGAGGCCGCCTCGTGACGGCGAGCACGCTTCGTCGCGGCAGCCTGGCCCGGCAGCGCGACGAGATGCGCTCGTTCGCGGCCGTGATCCTGCTCGTCGCCGTCAGTCTCGGCGCTGGACTCCTCCTGCGGTCGAACGTCGAGGGAGCGGTCGATCGCGTTGACGCTGGCGGCATCCAGGCCGCGGTCCCGGCGGGCTGGGTGGTCCTGCCGCCGGCGGGCGACCGCCTGCTGACGGCCTACGACCCGGTCGATCCCGACCTCCGCTACGGGGTGTCCGCCGTGGATGCTGCGCCCGGAACGACACTGACCCCGGAGGACGCCGCGGCCCGTCGGCTGCGTGACCGCGGTCAGCTTCTGGATGGGTTCGCCATCGTCGCCGAGGGCCCCGGCGCGCTTGGCGGCGTCAGCACGTACGACGTGCGCTACACCTTCGTGGACCAGCCGCCGGGCGGCGCGTCGACGCCGATCGACGCGATCGAGCACTACTTCGACGATGGCGCGCTCTTCCCCGCCGAGCGGGTGCTCGTGGTGGCCCTGGAGGCGCCCCCCGAGGCCATCGACTCCGCCCGTCCAGGGTTCGATCGATTCGCGCGCGAGCTCGCGGATCGCAGCGGTGCGCCGGTCGCGTTCGCGCCCCCCGAGGCTGTGCCCAGCGATGCACGGATCGCCTCGATCGGCCGTCCCGTCGCGGCGCCAGAGACCCCGCCGGCGGCGACGGCCGATCTCGTGGCCGGGACCGTCCAGATCTTCATGACCGCGACCATCGGCGGGCAGGAACAGGCCTTCGGCTGGGGGTCCGGGACGATCCTGTCCAAGGACGGGCTGATCCTGACGAACGCGCACGTGGCCATGCCGTCGGCGCCGGGTCTGGGCGTATACGAGGCCGACCCCACACCGGCCGTCGATCCCCAGGACCTCGTCGTCGCCATCGTCACCTCCGAGGACCAGCCGGCCGTCCCGACCTATCGAGCGACGGTGATCGCCGCGGATGGCTACCTCGATGCGGCCGTGATCCGGATCGATCGGGATATGGACGGTCGGCGGATCACTCCCGCCTCGCTCGATCTCCCCACGGTCCCGGTCGGCTCGTCCGACCCGTTGCGGGTCGGCGACGCGCTGACCGTGGTCGGCTTCCCGGGGATCGGCGGCAACACCGTGAGCCTGAGCTCGGGCCGCGTGTCGGGCTTCCTCGGCGACGATCGCATCGGCCCGCGGGCCTGGGTCAAGACGGATGCCGTGGTCAGCAGCGGGAACTCGGGCGGGCTTGCCGCGAACGAGGCGGGCGAGCTGGTCGGCGTCCCGACCCGCGGCCCGCGAGACGCGGGTGGCTACTCGCTGATCCGTCCGATCGCCCTGCTGGCCGGACTCATCGACGCCGGGCGGGCCGGGCGGCGGAGCGTCGACAGCGCGTACCTCGTCCCGAGCACCGGCCGGGAGCGGCTGTCCCTCGACACCTGGACCGACTCCCTCGATGCCTGCCCGGCGACGACGCGCGTGACGAGCTTCCCCGCCGGAGCGCGGCAGATCGTGGCCGCGATGGATCACGCGGGCTTCGCGTCCGGAGAGGACTTCGTGAGCCAGTGGCGGCTCGACGGGGAGATCGTCTACCGCAGCGGCCGCACCCTGTCGCAGGGCATCGAGCAGGGAGGCTGCATCTTCGATGCCGTCTACCACGATCGGGGGCTGCCGAACGGGACCTACGTCGTGGAGGTCTACGCCGGACCGCGGCTGAAGCCCCTCCTGACCGCCCAGACGACGATCGGTTCGACGGGTGGCAGCGGGGCGTCGCTGTCCGGACGGATCTACGACGCCGACAGCGGCCGGCCGATCGCCGGCGCGGTGATGTTCATGCTGACGCCGGGGACCGATCCACTCGCGTGGCACGCGTCCCCGAACCAGGCGCAGATCGCGGGGTACGCGCAGACGGACTCCACCGGGATCTTCACGGTGCTGGGCCTGCAGGCTGGGACGAGCTACCCGGCGCTCGCCGTCGCCGAGGGATACGTCGCCGCGAGCGGCACCATCGGTCCGCTGGGCGAGGGCCAGAACAGTCTCGTCTCGCCGGTCGGCCTGGTGAAGGCCGCCCCCTAGGCCGAGATCGATGCCCGATACGAGCTGGCGGGCCCTGATCGGCCAGGCGAAACGGTCGTTCTGGCTGCTGTTCGGCGGGATCTGGCTCCTGGCCGGGCTGATCCTCTTGGTGGTCGGGATCGGATCGATCCTCGAGGAGCGGCGCTGGTCCGACGCGGTCACGACGACCGGGATGGTCCTGACGAAGGACATCGTCCCCGCCGACTCTGACTCGAGCACCCAGTACCGGGTCACGTTCCGTTACGCCGACGAGCGCGGCGAGACCCGCGAGGGCGACGAGCAGGTCGACGTCCGGACCTGGGAGGCACTCACGGAGCGGGGGCCCGTCCCGGTGCACTACCTCCCCGGTACGACCGAACCCGGCCGCCTCGTCCGTGACCCGGACCTCCTCGGGTCGGCGCTCTTCCTCCTCGTGGGCCTGGCGGGCACGATCTTCGGCGGCGTGGTCTTCGGGCGAGCGGCGCGGAGGTTGCTCCAGGCACGCCGCCTGCTCACGACCGGGCGGGATGTCGAGGCGACGGTCACCGCCGTCGAGACCACCGACGTGTCCTACAACCAGCGGCCACAGTTCCGTGTCCGGTACACGTACGTGGTCGACGGCGGCACGCACGTCGGCGATAGCGGCTACCTCGAGTGGGAGGAGGCGACCTCCTACAGCACGGGCGATCGCGTGGCGATCCGGTACGACCCCGGGCGCCCGGCCGACAGCCTGTGGATCGGTCGGTCGGGGTCGTCGGTCCAGACCCCCGACGCCGCCGATCCCGAACCATCGACCGAGGGTGCCGGACCGGCGACGGAGGGTGCCGGACCGGCGACGGAGGGTGCCGGACCGGCGACGGAGGCGTCGCCGCCGCGCTGACCCAGCCGGATCTACGCCTCGAGCGTCGCCTTGATCCGCTCCGCCAGGGCCCGGCTGATGCCCGGCACCGCGGCGATCTGCTCGACGGGCGCCTCGCGCACCCGCTTGATCGACCCGAACACCTTCAGCAGCTCCCGCTTGCGCTTCGGCCCGACCCCCGGCAGGTCGTCGAATGCCGATCGGACGGTCCGCCGGTCCCGCAGGGTCCGGTGATACGTGATCGCGAAGCGGTGCGCCTCGTCGCGCAACCGCTGGACGAGGTA